>JBAYTM010000060.1:0-8632 GCA_041675685.1 Thiohalobacteraceae bacterium | reverse complement strand
GTGCCGGCAACGGCTGGCGGCGATGCCGGTCGCGCCGGCCGCCGGCAGTTCCGCCGCGGCGCCGCCCGGGACGGCGGCACAGGGTACGGGTACGCCGGCGCCGGTCGAGGCATTGCCCGTGGACGAGCTGTTCAAGCCGCTGATCGCCGATCCCCGGCAACCGCAATTCTCGATGAAGTATCACCGCTACAACGCGCGAGAGAGCTTCAATGCGGCCAGTGTGTCGTTCGGCGATTACTTCGGGTTCGCCAGCCGCGCGCTGGAGGAATACGGCGTATCGCAGATCGGACTGCAGGGCGCCGTCTTCGCCCTGTTCAATCTGGACGCGCCGTCGTTCGATCTGGTCAATGCGGACTATTGGATCGGTATCCCAATTTCCTACCGCCGCGGACCCTGGTCGTTTCTCGCCCGCATCTATCACCAGAGCTCGCACCTCGGCGACGAGTTCCTGCTCGGCAACCCGGACATCGAGCGCATCAACCTGAGTTACGAGGATTTGGAGGTCCTGGCCTCGTACGAGCACAAACGCTGGCGTTTCTACGGCGGCGGCGGAGTGATCCTGCATAGCGAGCCGGATCTCGATCCCCTGCATGCCCAGGTGGGCGCCGAATATCGCGAGCCGGACTTTTTCCGCACCTTCGATCTGGTGGCCGCAACCGATTGGCAGGCCGAACAGGAGCAAAGCTGGCATCCAAACCAGTCGTACCAGGTGGGCTTCGCCTTCTCCAGCCGCGAAGGTCGCGAGGTGCGCCTGATGCTCGAGCACTTCCGCGGCTTCTCGCCGAACGGCCAGTTCTTCGACGAGCGGCTGCGCTACAGCGGGCTTGGGCTGTACTTCGATTTCTAGAACCTGTTTCAAAACGCCTGTCGGTCGCCCATGCGGCGTTGCAGACCCGGCTCCCGTGCGTATTTGCGTCCGCGACCCGGCGTGTAGCCAGTCAGAGGGCGGCGCCTTGCCTGGGCGCCCGATCTGCTATTTTGGGACAGGTTCTAGCAGGCTGTCGAAAAACGCGCTAAGGGGCGCATCGCGGCGTTGGAAACGGGCTCAAAATGCTCATTTACTCCGTGTAAACTCCGCTTTTTCGCCCGTTTCCGCCTTGCGCTGCATCCCCTGATCGCGCTTTTCAACAGCCTGGTAATCGGGCAGCGACGCAGATTCTCGCCATTCCCGCAGATCCGCACCGCTCGGATGTTGGAACAGGCGCAGGCCGAACTCGGGCAGGATCGCGATCAGGTGATCGAAAATGTCCGATTGGATACCTTCGTATGCCACCCAGGCGGTGGTGTTGGTGAAGCAGTAGACCTCCAGCGGGAGGCCGTCGCCGGTCGGACTGAGCTGCCGGACGATCAGCGTCAGGGATTTGTGAATCCCGGGATGACTGCGCAGGTAGCGCTCGACGTAGGCGCGGAAGCAGCCGATGTTGGTGAGGCGCCGGGTATTCATCGGTGTCTGCCCGGTATCCGAGAGCCGGGCGTTCCAGGCGTCGATATCGCGCTGTTTGTCTTTCAGATAGTCGGTCAGCAGATTGAAGTTCTGCAAATGGCGGTATTCGTCGGGCCCCAGAAAATGCACGCTCTGCTGATCCAGGTACAGACTGCGCTTGATGCGCCGCCCGCCGCTCTCCTGCATGCCGCGCCAGTTCTTGAACGACTCGCTGATGAGGCGTTTGGTCGGAATGGTCGTGATGGTCTTATCCCAGTTCTGCACCTTTACGGTGTGTAGTGCGATATCGATCACGTCGCCGTCGGCGTTGAGCTGCGGCATCTCGATCCAATCGCCGATGCGCAGCATGTCGCTCGACGAGATCTGCACGCTGGCCACCAGGGACAGCAGGGTGTCCTGAAAGATCAGCATGAGTACCGCCGCCATGGCGCCGAGGCCGGACAGCAGGATCAGCGGAGAGCGGTCGATGAGTGCCGCGATGATCAGCAGCGCCGCGATGGCGAAAATAAGGATCTTGACGACCTGGAGGTAGCCTTTGATTGAGCGGGAGGCGGCATCCGGTCGGCGCTGATAGACGAGGTTGACGATATCGAGCAGCGCGCTAAATGCGAGCGCCAGGGTCAGTACGATAAAGCCGCTGCACACATTGCGGATGACGGTGATCGCGGCCTCGGGGAGTCCGGGGATCATATCGACGCCGGCATACAGGACCACTGCTGGCACGATGTTCGACAGCCGCTTGACGAGGCCGAAATCGCGTGGCGGGACGTCGCCGGCGCGCTGCGCGATACGCAGATACAGGCCGCGCACCAGGAGACGCTTGACGAGCCAATTGGACAGCCAGGCGGCGAAGATCAGCAGGGCGCTGGCATAGAGCATCTGTAATTGGGGGTGGGCGATCAGCCATTCATTATGCATTCCGGACTCCGGTCATCAATTGACTGCAAAACGGGTCGCGCCGCCCTCCGAAGTGGGCTGCCGAGGTGACTGCGCAGTCGGTGCGATCATGGAAGGCCGCAAGTATATCGAGTCGTGCGTGATGACAGCCAATCCATTCCAACGCGAGCGTGCCGGTGCGGCGGAGATCGACACGGGACGGAAACGGCCATGGCATGGCAGAGCGGGAGAAACGGTTTCAATGGCTCGGTTACATAAGGGCCCATCTGTTTTTCTGCGGTTAGACGGTGGCGGTTTCCATGGCGTGGTGCGCATTGCAAAATCTATGGGTGCCGCGCCTGGCCGCGGGGCACGGTTGCATTATGAACGGCCGCACGTCGGGCGGATTTTAGGTAAAGGCATGTTTATTAAACGAAATACGTCGCCGGCACGATTGCTGCAGACAACCCGGGCGAGTGGCGCGTCGGCCGGGCTATCGCGCTGGCAGGAGGACGCTGCGTGATGGGGTGGTTCGGCAGGCACAAACGGCGCCAACCGAGCGCGCTCAAGCGGGTGGATCAGACCGTGACGCTCGCTGACCAGTCCGCGCTGCGGGTGCAGGTCTGTATCGATTGCCTGGGCGCGGTCTGTCCACGTCCGCAGCTGCTGACACTGCGGGCGATCGATCAGATGAGCGAAGGCGAGGTGCTGGAATTGCTGGTCGACAACCCCAGTTCGGCGGAGGCGATCCCCGCGATGGGGATGGCCTTGGGTATGACCCATCTCGCCACCCTGAAGGACGCGCATGGTTGGCGTATCTACGTGCGCAAGGGTTATCCCAAATAACGAGCGTTGAGGCACGCGCAGCGTCGCGTGCAGGAGCGGAGGAGTACCGATGTCTAATGAAGTGAATGCAGCGACCGTGACGGCGCCGCTGTCGACCGATGCCTGGTACGGGCACAAGGGCAACCTCTACGCACTGGCCATCGTCGGCTTGGTGTCGCTGGGGTCGATCTGGACGCTTGCGCAGGACATGCGATGGATCTACCTGCTGGTCTATATCTGGTTCGGCGTCGGCTACGGCATCTTCCTCCAGTACGGGCGTTTCTGCATGGCCTCCGCAGTACGCGACCTGTTCGCCGTCGGCGTGCCGCGTATGGCGGTGGGCATGCTGATCGCCGTGATCCTGTTTTCGCTCACCGCCGCGGTCGTCAAGGTGCTCGGCGTGAACACTTTCCATCCCAATCCGATGGGCTGGCATATCGTCATAGGTGCTGCGATCTTCGGTTTCGGCATCGTGTTCACCGGCGGCTGTGCATCGGGCTCCCTGTACAAGACCGGCGAGGGCAACCTCGGCGCGCTGCTGGTGGTGTTATCGATCTCGTTCTCGCAGGCCATCTACGTGACGCTCGGCGGCTGGCTGGACAAGCTGGTGCCGGCCTCCTGGACGGCCTCCGCGGCGGCCAAGGGCATGCCCGAGGAACTGACCGTCACCGAAGGCTGGTTCGACCAATTCACGGCCGGCTATGTGTGGGATCTCCAGGGTGGGCAGTTGGCCGAACAGTTGGGCTTCGAGGGGCTGTTCAGCGGCGCCTTCGTCGGCAATGCCTTCCTGGGCGCGATCCTGCCGTCGCTCCTGTTGATGATCTACCTCTATCAGTCCGCCTATCGCAAAGGTTATCAACGGCGCTACAAGATCGAGACGCCGCGCTTCGGCGACCATCTGCGCGGCATCTGGTCGATGATCACCGCCTCGCGCAACACCGCCATTGCCGGTCTGGCGTTGGGGGTGCTGGCGGGTGGCCACATGTGGGCGACCGGCGCGCTGCGCGAGCACTACGAGATTTTCAATTTCGGTGAACTGCTGGTGGATATGGGCCACACCGCGGGTCTGTCCATCCAGGAGACCGTGTTCGATCCGGGTTACTGGTACATCACCACCCAGGAGGCACAGTGGGGCGCCTGGCTGCTCGACAAGTCCGGTGTGCAGGTGACCGACAGCATCTTCTTCGGGCTGGACAACGGCATCCCCAACCCCTTGATCAACGCACCCGGCTGGATGTCCATCGGCATCATCCTCGGCGCGGCGGTGATCGCCTTGTCGCGGCGGGAATTCAAATGGAAGAAGCCGAGTTTCGAAACGGCGATGTTCGCCATCATCGGCGGCGCGCTGATGGGGCTGGGCGCGCGCATAGCCATGGGCTGCAACATCGGCGCGTTCTTCGCCACTGTCACCAACGGCGACCTGTCCGGTTGGGTGTTCCTGGCCGGCATGGCGGCGGGCGGCTGGCTCGGCGTCAAGGCCTTCAACGCCTGGATGGAATGGCGCGCGGGCAGCGACGATCTGGCGATCTGAGCGCGGCGGCACCGAATACATATTGATACCAGAAGACATTGGGAGATACGGAAATGGCAGTCAAGTTCGAGAAGGTCGGCGACCACGATTACACACTGGACGTGACGGGCTACGTTTGTCCGCACCCGCAGATGTACACCAAGAAAGTGCTCGGGAAAATGGAGAGCGGCGCGGTGTTGACGCTGCTGTTCGACAACGCCTCGTCGGGTGAATCTATCCTCGCCATGTGCGAGGCCGAAGGCAACGACCTCCTGGAGCGCAGCGCGGACGACGGCGTTTATCGTTGGCGCATCCAGAAGGCCTGAGCGATCGGCCGCGGGAAGCGCGGACAAAGACTTTCCTTAGCCACGAAACCATGAAAGCGAAATGAGTGGGTTTTGTGGCTATAAACGCCTACGGGGGCTCATATGCGATTCGGATTGGTAGTGACGGACGACCGCCATGGGCGCGCAGCGCTGGCGCTGTTGGATGCCGCGCAGGCGCGCGGGTGGGAATGCCGATGCTTTCTCAACGACCGCGGTGCCCTGCTGCTGGCCGATCCGGCCTTCACCGGTTCGCCGGGCTTCGCGGCCGCCCGGGTCGCGGTGTGCGAACTGAGTGTGGAGCGTTATGAACACGAAGGTCTGCGCGTCGGCGATATCGACAGTCAAGTCGTGGTCGGCGGCCAATACCAGGACGCCGAGCTGGTGAAGAACAGCGACCGCGTGCTGGTGCTCTAGGCGAAGAGGGTTGGACCATGACAGATACACGCAAGACAATCCTGGTGATCGCCCAGCACGACAAGCCCGAGGCGCTGCGCATGGCGAGCGGGTTGACGCTGCTCGATGACGAGGTGCGGGTCGCTGCTCTCGGTGGCTTGGATGACGACGCCGAAACCGCGCTGCAACTCGAGGCGCTGGAATTCGCCGAGGTGCCGATCGACTCCATCGACGCGACCACGCCCGCCGGCATCGGTCAGATCGCCGACGCCATCCTGCGCGCCGATGCGGTGTATGTGATTTGAGGTTCTAGGTCCTAGGACCTAGGTTCTAGGGGCTATCGAGGCAGGGCTGTCGCTCCTACAGGAGGGCAGGGTCGATTCAAACCATGGCTCACCATGCGCCGTGCCGAATCCCGATCATCTTCACAAGCGCCTAGCCCGGATGACGCGAAGCGAAATCCGGGTAAACGGCATCAGAGACTCTGAGGACAACTCATGACTGCAATCCGGAAAGTGCTGCTGCTGACCTCTGCCGAACCCCCTGCCAAGGCGGGGTCGTCGCTGGATGTGACGCAATTGGAGAACGCCCTGCGTGCGCGCGGCGCCGAAGTGCATGCATACCGGTTGGACGGCAGCGATCCCGGTGCCTTGCTCGATCAGCTTGCGGAAGGCGCCGTGCCGGTGTTGTTCCGATGCGGGTCGAATACCTGATGTGCGCATTGCAAATTCCACGGCCGTTCGCCGCCGCAGCTAGTCTGCAATGCGTCTTCTCCGCGGCAAGGCCCGCAAGTTCCTGTATTGATAGTGTTCCGATGGGTGGCACGAACGCTGCTACCAGATTGGCTGCAACGCCGCACATCGATCGCACCGAACTAGCGATCCCTGGCGGATTCGAACAACAGCTCGCGGAGGAGAGCAGATGAGCACAGACATTATAGCTTCGCGCCGGCCGCGCTACGGTGCAACGGTTGGCATCGTGTTGGCGGCAGCGTTTGGCCTGGCCGGCTGCGGTGGGGGGGGTGAAGATACGACCGTTGGCGTATCGACGCCCACCATCGGCGACCCAGTCCGCGTTTATGTCAATGCGCCGGCGGATATCGCGCAGGTGTCGGCGGACAATTACGACGACAACGTCAACGGCCTGATCACGGATACGACGCTCAAGCGCTGGATCGATGACTGGGCGGCCAACCGGCCGGCCGGCATCACCGGGCGCCTGATCATCCTGCAGGTGAACAAAGGCCCAGCAGGCAGCGAATACATCACGCCCAACCCGGCGGGCGGCGTACTTACCTACAGCATTCCTTCCTCGCGCTTGACGATGGATCGCAGCAACGGCGTGACCACCACGCGCACCATGGTGCCGGACGGCGCCGCGATGGATGCCTTCCTGTCCGACTACGGTATCGATCCCACCAAGGATATGCTGGTGTGCGCCATGGGTGCGGGTAGCGCAGGCGCAGCGATGTCTATGGGGCGGTGCTGGTACATGATGCGCTACTGGGGCGTGCCCAAGGAGCATGTGGCGCAGCTCAATGGCGGTGCGGCCAATGCCGGTACCGGAGTGATGCTCGGTTACGTTGGTCCGACGGCGACTTGTGATGAGAGCGTCAGTACCACTTGCCTGCCACGCCTGCCACGCTCGAGTTCTATCTCGGTACGGAACCTCCCGCAGGACAATACGGCCTTGCAGGCGACCATGGCCGACGTGATCGATGTGGTCGAGGGACGCGAGTCGGCCTTCTTGTGGGATGCGCGGAACGAGGGGCAATACCTCGGGACCAACTTTCAGAACGCCAATTCCCGGGCCGGACACCCGAACGGTGCCCTGCTGCTCGAGCACACGGACATGGTCGACAATATCGGTCGCTACAAGTCGAAGGACGTGCTGCGGCAATACCTGAACGGCGAGCTCCCGGCCGGCGCAAACTTCCAGTTCCGTACCGACAACAACGCTGGCGGAGTGGCCGTTCCAGTTGGCCCCGGCAACGCATACCAGCCCGGTCAGACCGTCATCACCTATTGCGAAACCACTATGCGAGCCATGCTTACAGGCACGGTGACGAGCATGATCCTTGGCTTGCCGACGCGCTTCTATGATGGCGCCATGGTGGAATGGAACTCTATGTCCCATTTCCAGGATTCAAACAACGATTTCATCCTGCCGTCCGATTCGCCCTGGCGCACCGATCGGCCGGACCGCTCCTGGTACGTCTACAGCACCACGACGGTTGACCCGCGCATTATCAATGACCCGTACTACGATGATCCCGACTATCGTGTTGCCAACGCCATCATCGACGCGGACAAGGCCTACAAGATCGGCGCCACGTCGACCGGCGGCAGTGGCGGCGGCGCCGGTGGCGGTGGCGGCGGTCTCCCGAGCAACCCCTGCGGTGGCTGACTCCTCCTTGTCCGGTCCCTTTCCGGGCAACACTTGACGTCGTGATCGATACGTCCCCGGCCGCCCCACGGCCGGGTTTTTTTTTGGGGGGAATCCTCAGGATTCTAGAGTGCGTCGGCGCAGCGACGCACCACGGCGCGGAAGCCCGGTGCGTCAGGCTGCGCCTCGCGCGCCCTGCTCCGCCGGTAATGTGGGACCGAATCTTGATCCACGCCAAAGCGCGCTGTCTTGCCGATCGGCGATACTCTGCTGTCTTTTGTAACCGGAACCTGCAATGACCACCGTCGCGATACGCCGAACTCTTCTGTTGCTGCTATGCGCCTTACTGGGCGGGGCAGGCTGGTGGCTGTGGGGCGCACTGGCGCCGGCGCGGGAGGGTCCGGCCGATCCGGTCGCCGCCTTCCTGGAGCGCCATTGGGCCAAACCCCTCGCCGCGCAGGGCGCGCCGCCGGCGCATTTCAGCACGGCGGAGGCGTCGTTGGCCCCGCAGGCCTGTGCCGAATGCCATGCCGAACAGCACCGCGATTGGAGCACCAGTCTGCACAGCCAGACCATGGGCAACGGCATGCTGTGGCAGGCGCGCGCGCTGGCGCCCGCAGAGGTCAGCCGATGCCTCGATTGCCACGCGCCGTTGGCGGAACAGAAGGTGCTGCTCGGTCAGGAATTGAACTGGCCGGGCGCGCCGACGGCGGCGGCGCCCGACTTCGTGCCGCCGGATCTGCACCGGCAAGGCCTGGTCTGTGCCGCCTGTCATGTGCGCGCGCACGAACGCTTCGGTCCGTCGCCCGCGCCCGGCAAGCCGTCGGGTGACACGCCGGGTCTGCCGCACGACGGCTATACCGCGGCGGCGGC
>JBAYTM010000059.1:0-8642 GCA_041675685.1 Thiohalobacteraceae bacterium | reverse complement strand
CTTCTTCGACATCCCGGATCGCCCGTTGGAACGCCAGACGCAGAGCCTCGGTTCCGGCGTAGTGGTCGATGGCGCGAACGGCTATGTGCTGACCAATTACCACGTCATCCACCAAGCCGAGCAGATCCGCGTCATGCTCAGCGATGGCCGTCAGTTCGACGCCGAGCTGATCGGAGGAGATCCGGAATCCGACGTCGCGGTCATCCGCATTCCGGCGGAACGCCTGACGGCATTGCGTCTCGCCGATTCCCACCGGCTGCAGGTCGGCGGCTTCGTGGTCGCCATCGCCAATCCTTTCGGCCTCGGCCACACCGTGACCTCCGGCATTGTCAGCGCCCTGGGTCGCACCGGCCTCGGCATCGAGGGTTACGAGGATTTCATTCAGACCGACGCCTCCATCAATCCGGGCAACTCCGGTGGAGCGCTCGTGAATCTGCGCGGTGAACTGGTCGGCGTGAACACCGCGATCATCGCGCCGGGTGGTGGCAATGTCGGCATCGGCTTCGCCATCCCCGTGAACATGGCGCGTCAGATCATGGATCAACTGGTCGAGCACGGCGAGGTACAGCGCGGCCAACTCGGCGTGGTCGCGCAGGACCTGACGCCGGAACTCGCGCAGGCCTTCGGCCTGGAGGGGCAGCGCGGGACCGTAGTCGCCGACGTGGTCAAGGGCTCGCCCGCCGAGCGGGCCGGGATTCAGATCGGCGACATTATTCTGAGCGTGAACGGGGCTCGCGTGCTGAGCGCCGCCAACGTGCGCAACCGCATCGGCCTGTTGCGGGTCGGCGAACGCGTGCGCCTGGAGGTCGAGCGCGACGGCCAACGCAAGCAAATCAACGCGGTCATCCAAGCGCCGCAGCTGACCCAACTGGAAGGCGAACGTCTGCATCCCCGCTTGGCGGGCGCGAGGTTCAGCAACATCGAAGAAGGCATGCCGGAATACGGGCGCGTCCGGGGCGTGCTGGTCCGCGAGGTGCAACCCGGCAGCCCGGCCGGAAGCTCCGGACTCCGGCCCGGCGACCTGGTCGTCTCGGTCAACCGTATACCGGTGGCGTCACTCGGCGACATGGAGGAGGCGACCCGGCGGAACGGGTCGCGCGATGGTCTGCTGCTCAATGTGCAGCGGGGTAACGGCGCGCTGTTTCTGCTGATCCGGTAACTGCGCTCAGCCCCAGGGTCCTCCGTTTAGCCGATAAACAAAATATTGATATTTCGGTTAGTCATAGAATTTACTTATCTTCGGGCTAATACTTGATCATCACACTCAGGTACTCTATATTAGCGCTTACTTATCGAGTCACCCACGAAGAGGAGCGATAACCATGAGCGGACTGATTCCCAACTTCCCCCACGACGGCATCGTCACTATCAACCGCGTCCTGCTGCGGCCGGAGTACAGCCTCGACGACCTGCAGGAACGGGTCGCCGTACTTTGTGAAAACGTCAAGACCTATCACTCGGACACCGGCTTCATCGGCGGCTTCGTCTGCGTGAACAGCGGCACGATCTCCAATGAAGGATCCACGGTCGGCCAGGCCGTCACCAGCCCCCTCAAGGGTAAGGAGGCGCTTGTCATCACCTTCTGGGATACCTTCGAGAACCACGAGAACTCCCACAAGAGCGATACCTTCCAGCCCTTGTTCAAACAGGTGCTGGAATTGTGCGAGAACGGCAACGAGGAAACCGTCTACGAGATGATGTGGTCCGGCAAGGCCTACGACGACGAGCAGGTCAAGGCGGCACGCGAGGCAAAGCAGAAATACGCCTGACCGGATTGGTTTTCGGGATTGGGGCGGCAGGCCTGGGGAACGGCCTGTCGCCTCGGATTCCGACCATCAGCGGTAAAGGTTTCGTAGGCCCGATTCAGCCGCGGAGCGGCGTGTCGGGCAGCTCAGGTAAGGCAGGTAAGGCAGGTAAGGCATCCATTTTTCCGTCATTCCCGCGGATGCGGGAATCCATGGGTTTTAAACCACTGGATTCCCGCATGCGCGGGAATGACGGGATATGCAGGACGTAGTTGCCGGACGCGCCGCTCCGCGGCTGAATCCGGCCTACCGGTAACAGGTCCGCAGCCTGGATTTCGCTGTGCTCCATCCAGGCTACCGGCTTCTGTTCGACGATCCTTACGGGCCGGAGAATCCGGAGTCAATCGCCACCGGCAGCGGGACGCAGATCGCGGAGCGGATGCGGTGATACATCGCCGGGGCCTTTGAGCGTCAATAGCAGACGGGATGCCGTCGGGCTGGGTCCGAAGCCGTCGGACGCCGCCACTGCCCACACCCGTATCCTATGCAGGCCCGGCTCCAACTGCAGCCGCCCGCGCTGCAATTGCCAACTCGACTGATCGCGGATCTCGATCACCGGCCGGTCATCGACACTCAACCAGACACTCAAACGCGTCGCCACATTCGTGCCGCCCTCACGGACCGGCTTCGGATGCACCACGAATTCATACTCCCCCGCGCTCCCCACCGGAAGGTTCCCTTCCAGCGCAACGCCGACATAGCGGTAACTCGCCGGGTCGCGGTAATTCGAGAACAGACCAGCTTCCGGCACGTCGTACATTGACGGGTCGAACGACACGACGTCTGGACTGGAGATCCGGCCTTGCACGGTCGGCGCAATATCCGCGGGCGGTTGCGAACCCAGCGGCTCATTACGGATGTAATAGCGGGCGAAGACCCCGGTGCGCACCGGCTCGGCCTCGACATAGCGCACGGCCGGCGCCCCTTGCGCAGGCGCGCCGGGCTGCGCCGATGGCGGCTGCACCTCCTGTTGCTGACGCAGCAACTGCCGCAGTTCGTCGATCTCGTTTTCCAACCGCTGCAGCCGCTCGTCGGCGGTCTCCGCCAGCCCGATCGGTATCTGCATACAGGCCAGCAAAGCGACCGCGGCTCCGAGCCATCGGGGACGCTTGATCAATCTAGTCATGCTCCATCCTCATTCGTCCAGCTGATAGCGTTTGATCTTGCGCCACAAGGTGGACTTGTCGATCCCCAGTATCTCGGCGGTCAGGGCCCGGTCGCCGTTCGCTTCCCGCAATGTCTTCTTGATGAAGTAGGCCTCGATCTCATCCAGGCTCTGCGGTGCGATGTAATCCAGCGCCTTGCCGACCGGTTCCCGCGTCGTGGCAATTTCCGGCGGCAATAGATCGACGTCGATCAGATCGCCTTCCGCGAGGATGATCATGCGTTCGAGCGCGTTCTCCAGTTCGCGCACGTTGCCCGGCCATTCGTAACGCATCAGCGCCCCCAGCACCCGGGTGGTCACACCGCGAACCTGCTTGCCCAGGCGCGTGGAGATGCGCGAGACCAGGTGATTGACCAGCAGCGGAATATCGTCGCGCCGTTCGTGCAAGGCCGCGATATGGATCTCGATCACCTTGAGTCGATAATACAGATCCTCGCGGAATTCATGGCTGGCGATAAGATCCGGTATGGGGCGGTTGCTGGCCGCGAGCACCCGCACGTCCACGCTGCGCGGTGTCGTGTCGCCCATGCGATAGAAGGCGCCATCCTGCAGAACCCGCAGCAGCTTGGCCTGCAGCGACAGAGAGGCGTTGTTGACCTCATCCAGAAACAGTGTGCCGCCGTCGGCCGCCTCGAACAGGCCCGGTTTGTTGCGATCGGCGCCAGTGAAAGCGCCCTTGCTATAACCGAACAGCTCGCTTTCAATGATGTTTTCGGGGATGGCGGCGCAGTTGATGGCCACGAAACGCTGGGCGCTGCGTTTGCTTTGCTGATGGATCTGGCGCGCCACCAGCTCCTTGCCGCAGCCGCTGTCGCCTGTGATCAACACCGTGCAGTCGTAGGCCGCGGCCGCGTCGATCAGCCGGCGCATCCGCGTCACCGCCTGCGAGCGCCCGATGAAGTCGTCGCCACTGTAGAGGCGGTTCTGTTCGCGCAAGTCGCGGTTCTCGCGGCGCAACTGGTAGTGTTCGAGCGCGCGCGCCGCGACGCAACGCAGCTCCTCGGTGTCGAACGGCTTGCGAATATAGTCGAAGGCACCGGCCTTGAGCGCCTCGATCGCCGACTCGACCGTGGCATAACCCGTGATCATGGTCACTTGCGTCAGCGTGTTTTGCGCATGCGCGAACCGCAGCAGCTCCAGTCCGTCGACACGCGGCATGCGCAGGTCGGTGAACAACAGCGCCACGTCGTGGTTTTCCAGGTAGTCCAGCGCATGCTGAGAGCTCTCGGCCTGGATCACCTCGACCTCGAGACATGAAAGGACACTTGCGACCAGTTCGCGCATGGCCGGATCGTCTTCGCAGACCAGTGCGACCGGACGCACACCTGCCGAGGTTTTCATCTTTTCCGCCACCACAGCATTCATTGCCCCTGCACCTCTGTCAGCACATAAGGAAGTTCAACGATAAAGCGCGCACCGCCGATATAGTCGCCGTCGTAGCGTATGGCGGCACCGCGGCGTGTCAACATGGCATGGCATATGGCCAGCCCCAGGCCGGTACCGCTACCCACGTCCTTGGTGGTGAAGAAGGGGTCGAAGACCCGGCCGCGGATATCGCGCGGGATCCCCGGACCGTTGTCTTCCACGATCAGCAGCCCGCGGCCCTGTTCGCCCAGGCGGGTACGGATGCAGATCGTTGCGGGGCTCTGTCCCGCCAGTGCCTGAATGGAATTGGACAGCAGATTCACCAGCACGATCTCCAGCTGTCCGCAGCCGCCTTCGACGTTCAAATCCCCCTCGAGCAGGTCGAGCTCGATAGCGATGTTGTAGCGTTTCATCCGGCAACTGACGAACGTCTCGCTGACGCGGCGGACCACGTCGTTGAGTTCGCAGATCTCCCGGGTGCACTTGTCGCGGGTACGGGCGTAATGCAGCAGATCGTCGATGATGCGCGAGCAGCGCCGCGCCTCATCGCAGATCACCCGGGTCCATTCGAGCAGCTTGCGATCCTCACCGACGGCATCGCGCAACAACTGCGCATAGCCGAGGATGCTGCCCAGCGGCGTGTTCAGTTCATGCGCGACACCCGCCGCCAGTTCGCCCATCGCGACCAGTTTCTCCTGGTTGTAGACGTTTTCCTGCAGGCGTTTGTATTCGCTGATGTCCTGCAGCGTGATCACCGCGCCCATGTCGGCGCCGGTCTGGGTGACGAAGGACAGATTCAGGGATAGCGAGCGCAGCGTGCCGTTCAGACGCGTCTCGATCTCCTGATTGGCGATGCGGCGTTTATACAGAAACGCGTCACGCAACAGATCGCGATCTCCCTCGTCGAACTCCAGGATGTCGAACAGGCTGCGCCCGACCAGCGCATCCTCGCTCAAGCCGAACATCTGCTCGGCCAGCGCGTTGACGGCATTGACGCACAGATCGTCGTCCACGCTCAGCAACGTGCCGGGGAGACTCTGCAATATCGCGTTGATGCGGTTGCGCTCGGTCAGGACACGGTTCTGGCATTCCTCCACCGTGGAGAAGACGCGCCGCAAGGCATCCATCATTTGGTTGTAATCGCCGACGAAGCGATACAGATAGGGATCACGCAGATGACCGGCGTCGACCGGCAGCAGCGTACCTTCCTGCGCATCGAGCATACCGGCGTGCACGGCCGCGAGCACCTGGCGGTAGCGGAACATGCGGTACATCAGGAACAACATTCCGGCCAGCAGCAGCACGATCGGGCCGAACACAGCGGACAGAGGCAACTGCGCGCCGCCGCCCGCGTGGAACAACAGCAGTGCGACCACCACGACACTCGCGGCTGCGACCACCCAGCCCAGCGCACAATCGGTACGCGCACGCTGCGCCCCGGTGACGTTGTTGCCTTGGATCACTCTTGAAATGGCGCACCCCCACTACGGCAACCGGCCGCATATCGCGGCCGACTGCCTGATCGCTCACACCCTCCCTGGCGATCGATGCGTCGTCGTTCAGAAAATCAGCTGCAAGCCCAAGGTGGCCTGATCGTAGTCTTGCAGGGCCGGATTGGTCGGATGCTGGCGGTCGAAATCGACCTTCGCATACTCGAGCGTCACCTTCAGCTGTTGGCCATTGATGTAGTAATTGGCACCGACACCAAGCCAGCGGTTGTCATAGAATCCGTCACGAGAACCATAATCCAGGTCTTCATGCCGCGCGAAGAACTGTAAGCGACCTATACCCAGTTTGCCGGGAAGCAGATAACCGAGCTTCAGGTAATGGCCCTCGAGCTCGCTAGTCACCGGCAGCGACGGATCCGGATTCTCGTTGAAGGCACCGTCGACGCTGTAGTCCATCTTGGCCGCCGAAGCCGTGATCGTGCCCGCGCTGGTAGGATACTCCATGAAGACGTCGGCGGTCCACGCGGTATAGTCGCGCGCGTCGCGTCGGTTGGGATAGTCCGCGTACGCGACGTCGCCCTGGTAATCGTAGGCCGCGCCGATCGTGAGCACCTTGCGCGTGCCGAGATAGGTTCCGCGATAACCATAATCGAACTCGGGCTCCCACAGCGACCAGTGGGCACGCGCGGTCAGACGCGGAGAATCCTTGACGACCTCGTCGGCCTCGCGGCCATCTGACGCCATCACCCGGTACTGGAATTGACCTTCGGCAAGATTGCCCCACATCGCCACACCGGTATCGCGGGTACCGCCGAATGGCGTATAGGCGATGACCTCGCTCCGATCCAGCGTCAATGGCTCCAGACAGGCCTCGAGGTTTTCACGCGTAAAGGTGTTCTTGAAACGACCGGCGATGAACCGCAGGCTGTCGGTCCAATCGAACGTGATGTAGGCGTCGCGATAATAGACGCTGCGGTTGTCCTGTCCCGCGCGGCTGTCGCTGCCCGCCTCGAGCTGCGCATAGAAACCGACATAGTCATTGTGCTGTCCGGACAATGTGATGCGGTTGCGGCGGAGGAAGAAATCGGTGGTCTGGCCACCATCGTTGCTCGACGTATAGTCGCGGCCCTGCGCCCAGATCTGCAAGGCGTAGTTCAGGGTGACGAAGCCCTCGTCGCCATAATTGATGGTCGGACCCGCGTGCGCAGCACCGCAAACGCCCGCCATTGCCAGCGCGAGCGGGGCGAGACCTGCGGATTTGATAATAGTCATGTCTTCACTCCCCCATGTTGTTCGGTAGTTTCTGATAGAGATCGACGAGCTTCTGGTCATCGCCAGAGGTATGGCAGGTGAAGCAGCTGGTCGCCGGCTGCGAGCGCGGATTGGCGACCAACCCCGAGTGGGCGATGTCCTGCTTCATCAAACGCGGATTGCCCTGATGGCAACCGGCGCAGGAGTTGTTCACGGTCTTGTGATGCAGGTGCCAGGGGTCTTTGGCGGGATCGGTGCCGGGCTCGGGGGCGCGCTTGCCGTTGTGGCAACGGAAACAGGACGAGGCGCCGAGACCGCATGCGTTGGCTACGCGGACCGGCAGGCCGGCGATCACGTGCTTGTGCACCTCTGCAAGCATCTCGTCGCCCCAAGCGGGCGCGGAATCACCGGATACGGCGGCCAGATCCGTGCGGTCATCGCCGCCACCCAACAGATAGGACCCGGCGGTACCGCCCAGCATCGCGACGATCGTCAGGACCGCCAACAGGCGCAGCTGACGCATGAAGCCGGCGCATAATTTCTTCAACATATCGTTCTCCTCCTGCTTAAAAGACTCATGGATCCTGGATGATGTCCTGCAGCTCCGCGCCCGGGTCTTCGCGTGCGCGCTCGGCGGCCGTGATGTCCGCCTCGCCCAATCCGCCCACGCACATGCACACCGGGCCACTGGAGCGGAACTTCAGGCGCGACGATCGCGGCAGTGCCTCCGGCAATGTTCCAGCGTCGGTCACCGGCATCGCCTTCGACCCCGGTTGCTCCGCTGCAGCGGGCGCCGCACTCACTAGAGCCGCCAGGATCACCGTCGCAGTCACACGCACCGTCCGCACAGCTTTATCCTCCCAGTTGCACGCATCTATGCAGATAGCGCGCCATTGCGCGCACGCCTGTAATTACAAGGGTTTCCCGCGATAATGCGGGCGCCGGGGAATTGCATATCAGGCTACGGCGCGCCCCACGTCTCAATTTGCAATCGCCTCGGGCAGCGCACGCCGCAGACTCAAGGCCGTGTAACGGCTGAGGCGCGCCTCGACGAGCGCCGCTTCAAGCACACCGCGGGTCAGGCCGTCGAGTTCCACACTGCTGTCTCGCAGCACACCCGCGAACATGCGTTCGTAATGTTCCCGCGGCGCCACGTCCACGCGCAGTTCGATCTGCCAGCCAGGCTCCGGCGGGGTCTGCAATTCGGCCTCCAGCACCAGCGCCGCATCGGGTGCAAGGCGGGTGTCGCTGCGCTCCTCGGTGAGCCAGATATCGACGTCACGCGCGATCAGCGCCTCGGCCAGATTCGCGCGTTCGGCACCACCAGCGTCGATCAGGATCAGGCGCAGCCAGATCTTCGGTACCACGTAGGTCGGGAAATAATGGCCGGCGCCGCTGTTGCGAACCTCCGCGCGCACGCGCAACCGGGCAGCGCCGGCCGGCTCGATGGCGATATCGGTCGTTAACGCCTGACGCACCATGTCCGGATCGTGAATGCCGCGCCATAGGTGCCGACGCTCGGGCATATGACAGACCTGGCAGGTGCGGCCCGCGTCGGCGTGCCGCGATGCGCGCCACTCGGTGTGCGTGTTTTCCAGCAATTTGCCG
>JBAYTM010000058.1:0-8657 GCA_041675685.1 Thiohalobacteraceae bacterium | reverse complement strand
CAGCTGTCGATGGCTCAGGTGCAGCAGGTCGGCAAGCTTGCGCATCATCGACTCCTCGTACTTGTCCAAGGTCCCGTCCGCGTAGGCCACCTGCCACAACATCTCGATGACGCGGACTTTATCGGGCGTCGACAAGGCGCCATCCAGGGTGCGCGTGAACTCGAAGAGCGAAACGGCCTCGCGGCCCTCCTCCTCGCCGAGCGCCGCGAGTCGCTCCGCCTCGTGACCTGAAAGCTTGAATTCTTTGGCAAGCAGGCCCAACACGTGGTCCCGCTCGCCGGCATGCAACTCGAAGTCGGCCCGGCCCATCTCCATCAGCAAGGCCGCCGTCGCCAACTGCAAGCGATGCTCCTGGGCCTCGGGCGCCTCCGCGTCGGTGCCTGGCGTAAGAAACTCGTCGATAAAACGCCGAAACGACTTCAGCATGATGCTTATCCTCGCTGAGCTGATGAATAGCTGGTTAAACCGATATGCGCCGGGTCGCGAACCTGGTACCGCGAGGGCGGCACGGCGTCACAGCGGATGCCGAAACTCTATCGACTGCGGATCCGGTGCCGCATCGGTATACTGCGCTCCACTTCCCGATGAGGCAGCACAGCCGATGTCCGCGCGTATAGAAAAACATAAACGGGTTTCCATCCAGTACAGCCTGACGACCGCCAATGGCGTGCCGATCCGCGCGGCCGCCGGCAAGGCGGTACATTATGTGCACGGGTGCGGCAGCCTGTTTCCGAAGCTCGAGGCCGCGCTGGAAGGACACGGCGTCGGCGAGGTGCTACATGTACGCTTGCTGCCCGACGACGCATTCGGTCGACGTAACACCGAACTGTTGCACGAAGCGCCGCTGGCGGACATCCCAGCCGGCGAGGAGATCGCGCCGGGCAGGATACTGGTCGGCCAGGACGAGGACGGTAACGCCGTGAACTTCCGGGTTACGGCCATCGACGACGACATGATCAAACTCGACGCTAACCACCCGTTGGCGGGCGAGACCCTGATATTCGAGGTCGAAATCCAATCCATTCAGAACGCCACACCGGCAGAGATCGCCGAGGCGGAAGCAGCGGGGCTTCAGACCCGACCCGAGTGACTTCGCAGACGTAGCAGGACAAGCCAAAGGCCCAACAGCAGCCAAGCAACACCGTTTTGCGCAGGCGCGTCAGGCGCCAGCACGCATCCCCCACCGCCACCGCCGCCGTCCCGGTTGCTGGCCGGGTCACCCGGCGTGGTGATTGCCGCGAGGCGCAACGCGGCGCGCAAGTCCAGAATCCCGGCCCCGCAGCCCTGCACGGACGGGCAGCCGCCCGTGTACGGCCGGGCGCTCTGTTGCAATATCGCCCGGATGTTGTTCAGCGTGAATGCCGGCTGGGTCGAAAGCAGCAGCGACACAGCGGCCGATACCTGCGCGGCCGCTACGCTGGTTCCGGATAACGACGCGTAGCTGTCGGCGCCGGCGACCGTCGCGCCGCTGTTGTACAGCGCGTAGATCTGCGTGCCGGGCGCACCGAGTGCGAGCTGGCTGCCGACATTGGAATAGCTTGCGAGGGTCCCGATCCGGTCCGTCGCCGCGATCGCAATGACGTTGTCGCAACCCGCCGGAAGCACGTTGGAGATATCGCTACCGTTTCCATTGCCCGCGGCTGCCACCACGATCGCGCCCGCGGCAGTCGCGTCATTGATGGCGCGCTGGATCTCCGGGTCACAGCGTTCCGGTGCGGAAAAGCTGAGGTTGATGACACGCGCCGGGCGGGGATTGGACGGTACGCCGGGTACCGCCACACCAGCGGCCCAGCGCACGCCAGCGATGATGTCCGAATACAGCCCCCCGCACTTGCCCAGTACGCGGACCGGCAGCAGCGGCGACGCGTGATTGATTCCGGCCACTCCGACGCCGTTGTCGGCCGCGGCAGCCACGATGCCGGCCAAGTGCAAACCATGCCAGGTGCTGTCTTTCGCAAGGCTGCCAGGCTCACAGTCGCCGGCCACCGTATAGGTCCCGGGATCGGTGGGGTCGGCGTCACCGCCGACGAAGTCATAGCCCGGAAGCACTCGACCAGGATCGAGGTCTTGATGATCTAGGATCCCCGTATCGAGCACGGCAACGGTAATTCCCGGCAGGCCGCGCTGGAGGTCCCAGGCGTTGTAGGCCTGGATGCCGTACGCCTCGTACAAGTACCACTGCGAACTGAGTCCCGGGTCGTTCGGCACGAATGCGGGATACACCCGGCCGTCCGGTTCGGCGCGCTGCACCTCTGGGTGTGCACGCAGCAGCGCCGTCACTTCGGCGCGGCGTTCGGAGCCTGTGGCGTCCGCAAACCGTAACAGAATCACGTCTTCGCCAAGGTGTCGCTCAACGACGAGATCCTGCAGGCCGAGCGCCTTTTCAATCGCCGCGAAGCGTTCTTCCGGCTCGCGCACGGACGCGGCCCTCGCCTCACCCGCGCCGACCTCCGCAGGCTTGCTTTGCAGACGCACGATCAGTTGGCTGCCCGGCTCCGGACGCTCGGTGGCGAATGCAGCTCCGTTGCAGAGAATGATGCCGAACAGCGCCAGAAGCTGGCGGCGCAGTACGCGCCGCAGGGTCGGTAGGGACACTAGGGGCGACCTACGCGATAACGTTGGCCCCGATACGACAGCAGGATGCCGTCGGCGAGAATCGCCTCCACCGTCGCACCTTCGTCAAGCACATCGCCCTCCTTGTGCTTGCGCAGGTTGATCAGTACGAAGCGTCGGGCCGGCTCGCGTGCGAACACGTGCACGTCGATGCGCGGCACGGGCAGCCCGTCGCGCACTGCAACGGGCAGATCGTCCCAGCGCGGCACCTCCGGCGACGAGGGCTCGAAGGCTTCCTCTGCAGGCCGCGCCGCGGGCGCCGGCGCACGAGCCGGGGACGGCAAAGGCATCTGCGTGACCGGCTCGGGCAACGGTGCGGCACTGGCAGTCAGGTCGTCGGTCGCGGGCCCTGCCTCAGCGAGGCGAGGCTCGGAGGCCGGTTCCGTATCAATCGGCTGTGACGTCTCGGCAGCCGGCGCCGCTGCCTGCTCCGCGACGTCACGCGCCTTCCAAGGCTGCCAGGCGATGAGCCCGAGTATCAGTACGTTGATCAGTACTGCCGCCGCCAGCCAGCGCGGCCATTGGGACGCCGGACGGGCGGACGGCTCCTGTACCACGGAAATATCGGGGACGTGCCCGATCTGACGCTCCTGCTCGGACTTCTTCAACGCTTCCAAGATGTACGACATTGCGCAAACGCCTTTAGGTCAGGGAGTCGGCCAGCCGCGGGCCGCCGGAATTCTGATCGGCGGAATTCAGATGTATGAGCGTCAGCGTGCCGACCACGCCGTCAGGTTCCAGAGAATGCCCAGACTGGAAGCGCCGCACACGTTCCGCCAAGGCGGCATCGTACAACTCGGGGTCGCCGCCCGGCCCATCGGTCATAGGTTGAACCGCGTCGAGCACGCCCCGGAGCCAGACGACGTCCTGCCCGCGCGTGCCCACGCGCAGCGTCTGACTGCCAACCGGGGCGCGCCACAGCAGCGCGAAATCGCCATGCCAGTGCCGATCGATTTCCGTGATCGACAGGCGCACCACTTCCCCGCCGATTTCGATCACCGCCTGATCGCCCTGCAGGCCGCGCAACAATATGGCGATGCGCTGGCCGTCCGGTGCGATCATCTGCAATACCGCGGGGCGATCGAAGCTCCGCAACTGTGTCCAATTACCGCTGCGCACCAGGCAGCGCATGCCTTGGCGTGCGGCCTGGTCACAGGGTTGCAGTTCGTCGTCGAGATAGAGGGATAGATTCCAGAGCTGAAAAAGACCGTTCCAGGCCCGCAGCCCCGCACTCTCGTCGACCGCCATCGTCAGCCGCTCACCGAGGTCTTCGGGGACCGGCAATGCATCGAGCTCCGCGGGATCGGGTGGTGGCAGTATCCCAGAGTCCGTGAGGTCTCCTGCCGGCGTCGGCGATTCCGTTAAAGGCGTGACGGGCTCCGTTGTCGCGACAACCTCGGTCGGGGCCTCGTCCTGTGGCACGCCGTCGGCACGCGCGGGCATGCTCCGCAGCAAGTCGTCGGGCGCGTACTGCATCCACAACAAGGCGCTGCCGGCGAGGACGAAGACCAGGATAACGACCGCCCACGCCACGTTGAATGCAGGGCTCTCCGGGACCAGGCGGTCGTCGGGCAGCACCTCGTGCGCCGCGCGGCGCACGGTACGGGGGTCGACACGCCGCTTGTCCTCGACATAAGCGCCCAACAGCGCGCGATCGCAGATCACGTTGATCAGCCGTGGCACGCCAGCCGAAAGTTTATAGACCTCGTCGATCGCCCCTGCCGTAAACAGGTCGGCATGACCGCCGCTGACCCGCAAACGGTGCGCGACGTAGGTATGGGTTTCTTCGCGAGACAGTTCTCCGAGGTGGTAACGCGCGGTGATGCGTTGGGCGAGCTGCCGCAGCTCGTTGCGTGCCAGCAAGGTCTGCAGTTCCGGCTGACCGATCAGAATGATCTGCAGCAGTTTGGCCTGTGCGGTCTCGAGGTTGGTGAGCAGCCGGATCTGCTCGAGCACCTCGGTGCTTAGATTCTGCGCTTCGTCAAGGATCAGAATCGTCCGTCGACCGGCTGCATGACTCTTCAGAAGGTGATGATTGAGCTGATCGATAAGCACCTTCAAGCTGTGCGTTTCGCGCGGGTATGCCACCTTGAGTTCGTCGCAGATCGCGCCGACCAGCTCGAGCCCGCTGACCTTGGGATTGAGGATGAGCGCGACGTCGACGGTCTCAGGCAGCTGCTCGAGAAGCGCGCGGCAGAGCGTCGTCTTACCGGTGCCGACCTCGCCCGTCAGCTGGACGAACCCGCCACCTTCGCCCACACCATATAGGAGATGCGCCAAGGCCTCCCGATGCCGGTCGCTGAGAAACAGAAACCGCGGGTCTGGGGTAATCGAAAAGGGCTTGTGATCCAGCCCGAAATGCTTGCGATACATAATGGAAACACAGCCTTGATTCGTCCGGCCGCCCCGGATTTCGCGGCGCGGGGCCGAAGGTATGATAATCGAACCCGGGGGCTGGCGATAATCTCGCAAAAGCGCGCAAGGGCGCGCAACACCATGAAGGGCGTAGCGGTAAAGGCGCTCTAGAAAGCGCAAAACGTTCGGATGTCGGATTAAATTACAACTTGGAATTTTGCAGAGGGTTTAGCGCCGAAACGCCGTAAACGGTAACGAATACGGCGTTTTTTTGTCGCGCAACGCCTTTGAGCGAATGGCCGGCCTGTCGTCATGTTTTACAGAATAGACGGCTCATCGAAGGGCATGCGCGGATAATTTGTTCCAACTCAGAATGTTGTGCGATGTGGCATGGCATTTGCGCACGTCAAGTCTCCGGCACTCCTACCCAGACCAAGTACAAAGGGACGTCCGTATGAATGCGAAGATCGACAAAACCATCAACGGCCAACGCGTTTCAGCGCGCCCGATATTCAAAGACGGTATTCAGCCCGCATACTGGGCCGCGACCATCAACGAGCGGACCCTCGCCAAACAATTTGCGTCTCCCACGGAGGCCTTCCACTTCGCCGCCCATAAGCGCGGCGCGCGACGCTAGCTGCGCTAGTAGTAAAGCGACATCGTCGCAAACGTCTCGCGGCATGTGGTCGTGTAGCGGAAAGAGAGCGTCCCGTCCCGCCGATCAAACTCTCGAGGCTCTACGGTGTGCGGACAATAGCCCCAGCCGTGGCAAGCTCTGCCGCCAACTGCCGCCTTAGCGTATTCAACTGGCCATGAAAGAAGTGGCCGACACCCGGCATACGGATCAGTCCCGGTGCGGGCCTCTGGCGCTCGGCCCAGTTGATCACCGCGTCGCTCGGCACGACCTCGTCGGCCTCGCCCTGGACCAGAATCCAAGGCACCGTCGGCGTCGGCAGTTGCGAAAAATCGAAAAAATTCACCGGCGGCGCGACCGTGATGAGCTGCGCGATCGGGAACTCGCCGACGACGCGCAGTGCGACATAGGCGCCGAACGAGAAACCTGCCAACCATAACGGATGCCCTGGTCGCTGCCGCTTGGCCCAAGCCAGCACGGCGCGCAGGTCATCGCTCTCGCCGGCCCCCTCGCCGTACTCGCCTTCGCTCGCTCCCACCCCGCGAAAGTTGAAGCGCAGCGTGCCGACGCCCAGATCGTTCAATGTCCGAGAGAGCGCGTCGACGACCTTGTTGTGCATGGTCCCGCCGTACTGGGGATGCGGGTGACAGATCACGCCGATGCCGTGCATGGGACGATCACTGGCGGGACAGGCCGTCACACCTTCCAGCCCCCCGGCAGGACCCGAAATCCACACCGGCTCTCCAACGCAACTGGGGCTCGATTCGTCACCGTCATACCAATGGGCACCCGGCTCGGCCGCAAGCATGGTGAAACCTCGTCAAAGGGGATTAAAAGAACAAGCCTCGCCGCCCGGCCCACAGACGGAAGCCGGGCCGGGCGAAACTGGCGGGCACTGAATCAGGCGAACGTTAAGGGCTCGGATACGCCGACGGAGGCTCCCCGTCGGCCAAGGGTCATGCGGACCTACAGATCGCCAGCGCGCTCGCGACGCTCGAGGCGCGGTGAATGCAGCGCCAGATCGAGATAATACCAACCGCGCATATCGACATACTCGCGCTTGCCATTGGCGTATTCCACGGCCACGCAGGTAATGCGATTCCCGCTGTACATCAGGGCCCGAACCTGGATGAGCTGCCCGACGATATTGGTGTACCAGTAACCGGGCAATGGCTTTTGTTGTAATAGCATCGGATTACCGCCCCAAAGATTATCCGCACTTGGACTCGCCGCAGTTCAGACAGGTCAGACACCCGTCCATCTGGATGGCGGCCTTAGTATGGCACTTCCCGCATAACTGCGCACCCTCCGGAAAATCGCCCGGGTCCTTGCTCTCGGCGTTTTTGACATTTGCCTCGTACTGGGCGCGCTTCTCCGCCACCAGGCGTTTTTGATGCTCGTCCAGACCGTCGTCCTTGAGCATACCGATCATGCGCAGATGGCACTCGATGGCGTCGCCGATCTCCGCCACCAGCGAGGGCATGTACTTGCCGCCCCGCTTGAAATAGCCTCCGCGCGGATCGAACACCGAGTGCAGCTCCTCGACCAGGAAGGTCACGTCGCCGCCCTTCCGGAACACCGCGGAAATGATCCGCGTCAGCGCCACGATCCACTGGAAATGATCCATGTTCTTCGAGTTGATGAAGATCTCGAAGGGACGACGCAATTCATGCTCGGTACCGGCATTGAGAATGATGTCGTTAATGGTGACATACAGCGCATGCTCGGACAGCGGGGTCTTCACCTTGTAGGTCGAGCCCACCAGCATGTCCGGGCGCTCCAGGCGCTCGTGCAGATGCACCACGTTATCCTGCGGCGTCGGCTCAGCGGCGGCGGGCGTCGGCGACGATTCCGCCTGGCCGTCCCTGGCAACGCTGTAACCGACGATTTTCTTGTCGATCTTGATGGTCATTGAAATCACCTTCGGTGAGAGGCAAGAGACAAGTTGCAAGATACAAGACTACTGCGAAGTGGTTTGTATCTTGGCTCTTGTATCTTGTCTCTATTGTCAGAATTTTCCGTAGTAGCCTTCCTTCATGGCGTCGTAGAGATTCGCGGCGGTATGCAGCTCGCCGTCGTATTCGATCTCTTCGTTGCCCTTCACCTCGAGACTCGTGCCGTCTTCCAGCTTGAATACATAGGTGGTGTTCTCGAGATCCTTCTCTTTGACCAGAACGCCCTGGAAGGCCGCCGGATTGAATCGGAAGGTAGTGCAGCCCTTCAGGCCTTGCTCATAGGCGTATAGGTAGATGTCCTTGAATTGCTCGTAGGCGTAATCGGTCGGGACGTTTGCCGTCTTGGAAATGCTGGAATCGATCCACTTCTGTGCCGCCGCTTGAATATCGACATGCGCCTTGGGGCTCACGTCCTCGGCGGTAATGAAATACTCCGGCAACCGTGCCTCGTCGTCGCCGTCCTCGGCGTGCGGCATCGCCTTGGGGTTGACCAGCTCGCGGTAGGCCAGCATCTCGTAGGAAAACACCGCGACCTTTTCCTTGGTCTTGCGGCCTTCACGGATCACGTTGCGGAAATACTGATGTGCGAACGAAGGCTCGATGCCGTTGCTGGCGTTGTTCGCCAACGAGAGCGAAATCGTCCCGGTCGGCGCGATGGAGCTGTGATGCGTGAAGCGCGCACCGACCAGCGCCAGCTCCTCGACCAGATCCGGATCCACCTCCGCGACACGTTGCATATACCGACTGTACTTGGCGTGCAGCAGTTTGCCCTGCATGCGATCGCCCGCCTTCCAGCCGTCGTCCGCCAATTCGGGGCGCAGCCGCAGCATCTCTTCCGTGACCAGGAATTCTTCGTCCATGATCGGCGCCGGACCCTTTTCCTTGGCGAGTTCCAATGCACTGCGCCAGCCCTCCACGGCCATTTCGCGGGAGACGCGCTCGGTGAACTCGAGCGAGTCGGGCGCGCCATATTTCATGCGCAGCATGGTCAGGGTCGAACCGAGCCCAAGGAAGCCCATGCCATGACGGCGCTTGCGCATGATCTCGTCACGCTGGCCTTCCAGCGGCAGGCCGTTGATCTCCACCACGTTGTCGAGCAT
>JBAYTM010000057.1:0-8661 GCA_041675685.1 Thiohalobacteraceae bacterium | reverse complement strand
CTCCGGACGCTCAATCTCCGGACGTTCGATCTCTGGACGTTCGATCTCTGGACGTTCGATATTTGGTCGTTCAACCTCCGGGCGCTCAACTTGCGGGCGTTCGACCTCCGGACGCTCGATCTGCGGACGCTCAATTTCCGGTCGATCAATCCCAGGACGCTCGATCTCGGGGCGTTCTATGCCCGGGCGTTCGATCTCCGGGCGTTCGATGCCCGGACGTTCGATATCTGGTCGTTCAATCTCTGGACGTTCGATTTCCGGGCGTCCGATGCCAGGACGTTCGACCTCGGGACGTTCGATACCCGGACGCTCAATCGCCGGACGTTCGATCTCCGGACGCTCGACCTCGGGCCGTCCGATACCGGGACGTTCGACCTCCGGGCGCGTTTCCGGCCGTTCGACCTCGAGTGGCGCAAGATCCGGTCGACCGATTTCCGGGCGCTCGACGCCCGCGCGCGGCAGTTCCGGCCGTTCCACGACCGCCGAACCCGGGGTCGGCCGCTCCGGCCGTCGCGACAAAACAGGGGTCTCGGGGCGCTGCCCTGCTGCCCCGTCCGGTCGCAAGGCCGCGGGCTCGACTCTTGGGTCGAGACCGCTGTTGCGGTACCTGGACGGCAGCCATTCCGGCGCGTCCGGTCGCATGGGCCGGTACAGATCGGCGAGCAACGGCTGATCCAGCGGCGCTGACTGGAACGGATTCTGGGCCTCCAGCGGCGAAGTCCATACCTCCGACTCCGGCGACTCGAGCGTGAATCTCGTTCCGAGGCGACGCGTCGCCGACATTTCAAAGGCGGACAATTCGGTTTTGTGGGGCGGGTTGTCGCGCCCGGCACGAGGCGTCGCGCGGGCCACACGATCTTGTAACGCGGATGCGTCGGCCTTCGCAGCCGCACTTCCCGGCGTGTCGCGAGCGGTTGTCGAAGCATCGGCGGTGGCCGCGGCTTCGGTCGGGCGCGCCGTCACCGGCGTGTCCGCGGGCGTTTGCGGTGGAGGCGGCGCGAACAGGGAGGGTCCATAACCGAAGGGCGCGGTAACGAGCTTCGGCTCGGAGGCTGTCGGACCTTCCGCGTCGAACCTGTCCTGCGACACGGACTGGGTAGGTGTTAATGCGCCTGCCTGGGCCAGTTCCCTGTCAGATGTCCCAGTTACACTCGGCGCGTCGGGTATGCGCACCTGCTGCAGTGCGCGACGGAACTCACCGAGCGGATCGAAGTCGCCGGGATCGAACGCGCTTGCGGCAATTGCCGCTACCCCGAGACCCAGCGCGGCGACGACGCCATGCCGCAGACGCTCGCCCCGTCGACGGCGTGGCCGCCGGTCCTGCGCCCCTTCCGGTGTCGGCGTGGTCCCTTGCCTGTCCGTCCCTTCGGTCATTTTGAGCTGCCCCGCTGCCGTTCGCGCCTGCGGGCGGCGTGCCCGACCGGTATATCTGCGCAACGACAGACGCACCCCTCGAACATGTTCCCGGGTCGGTAATGCGTCAATGCCTGGGACAACACTGTCCGACCCACACCCGGGTCACCGCGTACTAGGTCCATTTGGCAGCGCGCCCGCGCGCGCGACATTGAAATATCGCAATGACGCTCCGGCACGGACGGCGGACCCGCCGCAACGGTAAACCCGCGTCTGCCGCCGTGCCGGAACCCTGAGCCGCCGGGTCAGTTCGAGTAGAACACCTGTTGCAGGAAACTTTGCATGCGTTGCCACGACGCGGCATCCGCCTGGGCGTTGTACTCGAGCGGCATCCCGAAACGCTCCGCAAAGCCGTCGGCCGCCGGGTTGGTAAAGCCATGTTTCACGTTCGAATAGCTGACCAGTTCGTATTGCGCGTTTGCGGCGGTCATCTCGCGCTCGAACGCCTGCACCTGCTCGGGCGGGACCATGACGTCGTCTGCACCGGTGAAGACCAGCACCTGGGCTTCGACGTCCCCGGGCTGTGCCGGTTGCTCGGTCGCCAGACTACCGTGGAAGCTGACGACCGCATCCAGATCCGCGCCGGCACGCGCCATATGCAACACGACGCCACCGCCGAAGCAATAACCGATCGCAGCGATACGCTCCGGGTCCACACTCGAATGCTGGGCTAGAATCACCCTGGCGGTCTCGAAGCGACGTTGCGCGTCAGGCAGATCGCCGAGGACTTCCTTCATGAAGCCGGTCGCCGTTTCCGGATGGTCCGCCACTTTGCCGTCGCCGTACATGTCCAGCGCGAAAGCGGTATAGCCGAGACGCGCCAGCATCTCGGCCCGTCTGCGGACATAGTCGGTGTGGCCCCACCATTCGTGCACGACCAGGATCCCCGGCCGGGCCCCGGACATCGCATCGTCGTAGGCGAGGTAACCGGTCATGCGGGTATCGCCGACCTGGTAGTCGATGGTTTCGGTCCGGATTTCGGCGCGCGCGGCCGTGGCGGCCAGCAGGATGAGAAAGAAGGTCAGTATGCGAGACATAATCAGCTCCTTGATAGGGACGTTTCCACGCGAACGCCGTCGATGCTTAGCAGGCCCCGGACGATTTGACCAGGGCATGCAGCAACGGCAAAAACGGGCGACTGGATCGCCTCTGCTCGCATAGTACACCAGCATGTCGAGCACGGGCGCTAACGCCGCGGGGGCCCTTGGTAGGTTTATTAGCGGCCCGCCGGCATGCCCGAGCGGCGGAAGGCATGCGAGGGCTGACAGTTTGACAAACCGCTTGCGAGGGCGACAATGACCCGCAGACCCGATGCTACCGTCGCATCGTTAAGTTTCATCCCAAGAAGTATAACCATGAGCAAGGCCCGCATACTCATCGTCGAGGACGACCCGCACGCGGCGGCGCTTACCGATGCACAGGTCAAGGTCGCAGGATTCGGAGTGGTGGGCATCTTCGCGTCCGGTCGAGAGGCGATCGAGTCCGCGCGCGTCGAACGGCCCGATTTGGTACTCGTGGACCTTCAATTGCGTGGTGAACTCGACGGCATCGCCACCGCACAGGCGTTCTCGAACAACCTCAACATCCCAGCGCTCTATTTGATCGACAGCGAGGCCGTAGCGTCGGCCCGCATCGGCGTCCCCGAGCCATTCGCCTATGTCCTCAAACCGGTACAGCAACGCGAGCTGGTGCTGACCGTCGAAATGGCGCTATACCGGCATCGGATGGAGGCCCGATTGAAGCAAAGCGAGCGCCAGTTGGCCGCGGCCCAACGCATAGGCCGGCTCGGCAGCTGGTCAATGAATTTCGGGACCGAGCGCTTGCATTGGTCGGACGAAACCTTGCGACTGTTCGAGATGCCGGCGGAGGCCACCGACATCGACTATGCGACCTTTTTGAGTCGGGTGCATCCCGAAGATCGCGGCCTGGTCGACGCGGCGATCCAAAATGCGGTGGATCAGGGCGAGCGCTACAGCATTTATCATCGCATGATCCAACCGGACACCACCGCGCGCGTGGTCCACCATACCGGCGAGGTGGAACTGGATCCGCGTGGCAAGGCGCGCAGCCTGACGGGCGTATTGCAGGACGTCACTGAAACGAAAGCCGTCGAAGCTCAACTCTGGCACATGGCGCACCACGACCCCTTGTGCGATCTTCCGAATCGCCTGCTGATGTACGATCGCATGAACGACGCGATGGCGCGGAGCCGACGCAACAAGCAACAGCTTGCGCTACTGTTGTTCGACCTGGACGACTTTCGCCGCCTCAACGAGGACTATGGACACGAAGCCGGCGACAAGCTGCTGACGAACATTGCGGACCGCCTGCGCCGTTGTGCGCGGGAATGCGACACGGTAGCGCGCCTGGGCGGTGACCAGTTCACGCTGATCATCGAACAGTTGACCGACCCGCGCGACGCCGCGGTCGTTGCACAGAAGATTCTGGACAGCATGCAGGAGCCCGTCTGCCTCGACGGTCATAATATGGTCGTGACGGGGAGCATCGGGCTGGCGCTGTATCCCCGCGATGCAGATGCGCTGGACGGGCTGATGAAGGCCGCCGGCAGTGCCATGCAGCAGTCAAAGCGCAGCGGTAAAAACAGCTTTCATTTCTATACCGACGTCAAACGCCAGACGCATTGACAGCGGCGCGGTGCGTGGCTTCGAGCGCAATCTGTATCAGCGTCCGCGCCGCGAGTACACGAGGGCCAGGCTGGCCTGCTGACAGAAGTGGCGGAATGCGCTGTATGAATCCTCATCCAGGGCGCGTCCGCTCGGTTTGCGATCGGCGTAGAACAGACCGATCGCGCGGCCGTTCACCTCCACCGACATGACGAAGAATGGTTGATTGCCTGTGAGCTCGGCGATCCGCGGCGTCAGCAACGACTTCAGACGGATGTCCATTCCCGGGCGTATCCAGAGCGGCTGACGCGTCTCAAGCACGTGACTGAAGATGCTCGCCTTGAGCGGCGAGATCTCGAAACAAAAGCGGTCGCGCATGTCCTGCGTACCCCAACCCAGGGCATAGCGTGCGCGCAATTGGTTGCGTTCGGCGTTGAGCATGGCGAACAGGGCGCGGTCCATACCGATGCCGCGCGAAATCCCTTCCAAAACCATTTCGAGCAACAGATTGATATCGTGCCGTCCGTCCAGCATGCCCGACAGTTCGCGCAGGATCGTCAGTTGCAGCAGCGGGTCCGGCTCGAGGTATTTTGGATTGTGGTCATTCTGGTGGATCACCTCGACCGGGTGGTCCGCGGCCCGTTGCGAGGCCGGCAGCGGAATCAGCTCGGCCGCGTATCCCACGCCCAGCGACTGAGCGGTTTTGGCCGCCTGATTGGCGTTCTCGTGCACCAGACTGGTCGCGCCCTGCAGCGGCATATACAGCGCCTCGGCGATACGTCCCAAGAGTCGCCGCGTCTCCGGCGTTTCCCAGCCCCGCTCTGCGGTGCGCGCCAGTTCGCATGCGAACTCCACATTGCTGACGCGTGGGTCGGCATCGCCCTGGTCTTCCAGGACGTTTTCCAACAGCCGACCAAGATTCCATTGGCGAGCGAGTCCGAGGCTGAGATCTTTCAGCTCGAATCCGAGCACCTCATGTTCGGCTTGCGCGTGATCGCAACCGGGCAGTTGCAGACTTTCGTCGAGACGGACGGCCAGATCGCTCTGGATACTCCAGAAGGCAAGGTCACCGATATTGCTCAACAGCGTCGCAATGAAGACTTCCTCGGGCGAGGTATCCCGACGCTTGAGCGCAAACGACCGCGCCTGGATCGCAGCGTGAAACGACCGGGCCATCTGCAGCGCGATACGGGTCTTTTGTCCGCTGCTGCTGATCGCATCAATGATGGCGATCGAAAGGCAGAGGCTCCGCACCGTCTCGAAGCCAAGCACTACGACGGCGCGCGATACCGTGCTGATGCTGCGCCCCGTCAGATTGTACATTGGACTGTTGGCGACCCGCAGTAGCCGCGCCGTCATGGCGGCATCCTGGAGAATGACCCGGGAGAGTTCGGCGGCGGAGCTTTCGCGATCCGATGCGACACCGGAAATTTCTTTCACCGTCCTGGCGAATGCCGGCATCCCTTTTTCGCTGAGCCGGTCGACCCATTCGGCGAGGCTGCGCGGATCCTTGATCGGGCCTGCCGGGGCATCGGCGCTGCCGACTGGGTTGGAGGTTGGGATGTCCATGATCTTCGTTGGGCGCTGCTATGTCGAGACCGCGGAAGCCGGCTTACCGCGCGCGGCAAATGGTTGATGGAAGGCGCATCAGGGACGAATCGAAGTCATGTGAATGTTTCGGTTGACGCGCTGCGAACTTGAGACCGGCGCTTGGCAACCACAGGCGATGCCGCTAGTCTTGTGCGCAGCTGCAAGGAGTCACTAATGCACGTCACCCTGGTACAGGTCAGCGTCCATCCGGACCACATCGACGACTTCGTCTCCGCCACGCGGGCCAACCATCGTGCGTCGGTTGCCGAGCCCGGCAATCTGCGTTTCGACGTATTGCAGTCGCCGGATGACCGTGGGCAGTTCGTGTTGTACGAGGCCTATGCGGACGCCGAGAGCGCCGCTGCGCACAAGCAGACCGCACATTACCGGGTTTGGCGGGATACCGTCGCGGGCTGGATGACGCAACCACGCCGCGGCATCCCTTATATCGGTCTGTTGCCGGAGACCGGTGCGGACCAATGATCGGCGACTTTTCCATCGCCCGTCTGCCGCGTATCGAATTCGGCGCCGGCCGCATCGGTCTGCTGCCGGAATTGGCCGCCGGCTATGGCAGTCGCGTCCTGCTGATAACGGGCCGCCGCACGCTGCAGGACAGCGCGCACTGGCAACCCTTGCTCGACGGCCTGCGCAAACAGGGGATCGCCTGGGATCTGCTGCGGGTCGGCGCCGAGCCCTCACCGCAACTGGTGGACGATGCGGTCGCGCAGTTCCGCGACGGCGACTTCGATCTGGTCATTGGCATCGGCGGCGGCAGCGTGCTGGATGCGGCCAAGGCCATCGCAGGATTGTTGCGCGTCGGCGATTCGGTGATGGATTATCTGGAAGGCGTCGGCCCCGAAAAACCTTACCGCGGACCGGCGACGCCGTTCATCGCCGTGCCGACGACGGCCGGCACCGGCAGCGAAGCCACCAAGAACGCCGTCCTCAGCGTGCAAGGCGATGCGGGGTTCAAAAAGTCGTTCCGCGACGAGCGCCTGGTGCCCGAGTACGCCCTGGTCGATCCTGACCTGCTGGCCGGTTGCCCCCCGGAGCTGATCGCCGCGAACGGCATGGACGCGCTCACGCAACTGATCGAGTCCTATGTCTCCCTGCGCGCCAACCAGTTCACCGACGCGTTGGCCGTCAGCGGCCTGCGCGCCGCGCGCGACGGGCTGTTGGCCTGGCATGCGGGTACCGGGGATCAAATGGCCGCACGCAGTCGTATGGCCTACGCGGCGCTGCTTTCCGGCATCACGCTGGCGCAGGTCGGTCTGGGTTCGGTGCATGGCCTGGCCTCGCCCATGGGCGCATTCTTCCCCATTCCACATGGCGTGGTTTGCGGCACCCTGGTTGCTGCGGCGACGCGCGTGAATATTCAGGCGCTGCGTGAGCGCGAGCCCGACAACATTGCGTTGTACAAATATGCCCGACTCGCGGAGATCTTGTGCGAGCGGCGCATCGGCGTGCCGGCGGTGGCTTTCCAGGGGCTGACCGATCTGCTCGAGGACTGGACCGAGCGGCTGGCGTTGCCGCGACTCGCGCATTACGGGATTTCCGCCGACCATATCCCGCGCATCGTGGCCAACAGCCGCGGCAGCAGTATGAAGACCAATCCCATTGTGCTGACCGACGACGAGATTGCGCGTGTCCTCGAAGACAGGCTGTGACCAAGCCCTGATCCGGTCGGTGAACAAGCCGCCATTGCGTTGAGAGCGTTCCGATATGAAGCCCTTCGCCGAGTCCTGCGAACAAAACAAGCTTCCTATTCTCCAGGTACTGCGGACGGAATTTTCGAACGCAACGCGGATACTGGAAATCGGCAGCGGTACCGGACAACACGCGGTGTTCTTTGCCGCACAGCTACCCCACCTCGAATGGCAGACCAGCGACGTCCGCGACTATCACCCTGGGATTGGGGCCTGGATCGACGAGGCGCGATTACCCAATGTCCGCCCACCGCTCGACCTCGATGTACGCGACGCTTGGCCGCGCGCGTCTTACGACGGCGTTTTCAGTGCCAACACCGTCCATATCATGGGCTGGCCCGAAGTCGAAGCCATGTTCGCGGGCGTCGGCTCGGTGCTCGAACCCGGCGGACGCTTTTGCTTATACGGGCCGTTCAACTACGGGGGAAAGTTCACCAGCGACAGCAACGCCCGCTTCGATGAATGGCTGAAGGCGCGCGACGCCCGCAGCGGCGTGCGGGACTTCGAGGTGCTGGACCGGTTGGCCCAAGCGGCGGGTATGGAACTGATCAACGACTACGCGATGCCTGCGAACAACCGCATCCTGGTATGGCGGACGCGGGATCGGTGATGCGTGCTCAGACCAGCGGCCGTTCGCGCTGCAGGCCCCGCTGACTGGGCACCCGGCCGACCGGCCAGCCCGGGACCTTGTCCAGGATGGTTGCGAGCACTTCCAGCAAGAGCGCGGCGACGAACAGCGTGACGCCCAGCCCCAGGATCCCGAGGACGATATCGGTGAGCCCGAACGCGCTCCAACCGAGAAACCCCAGCACACCGCCTGCAAGTATCAGCTTCATCATGAAAAATCTCCCTGTCCGGCTCCGGAACTGACGGTTCATTCTTGGGGCATGCTAACCGCAACTCCGTGATGCGGTTCACATCGACGTACCGGCTTGCGGCGTTCTTCGTCCGATGTATTGACATTCCTCGCGCCCGTCAATTTCCCGTCGCGCTCGTCGGACGCGTGCTACGCCAACGCCGCACATGGAAAACTGCGCTTCACACCGGGCGACCACAGCGCCGCGGACTCGGACATCGATCTTGTGCCGGATGCGGAACTCGAAACGGTCTTACAGGAGGGAAGTTGTCGGTTGACGAGTTGCCGGTGCGGGCGCGCTTCGATTCGCTTCAGCCGGATGCAGGCTGCTTAGAGACAAGAGACAAATGAATAGACCGCTGGTTTCTACTTGTCTCTTGTCTCTTGTCTCTTGTCTCTTGTCTCTTGTCTCTTGTCTCTTGTCTCTTGTCTCTTGTCTCTTGTCTCTTGTCTCTTGTCTCTTGTCTCTTGT
>JBAYTM010000056.1:0-8736 GCA_041675685.1 Thiohalobacteraceae bacterium | reverse complement strand
TTGGTGTAGCCGAGATTCGCTTCGTCACCGCGCAGGCTGGATTCGGTCTGTTCCACCTGCGCCTCCAAAGCGGCGATCTGGGCGCGGGTGATGTGCAGCTCCGCTTCCGCCGTCTGCAGTTGCTCGGCGGTGGTCGCGTCTTCGAGCATCAACCCTCGCTGCCGGGCGTACTGCTGTTCGGCGAGCGTCAACCGCGCATGGCGTTCCGCCAATTGGGCCTTCAGATTGGCGAGCTGGGCACGACTGGCATCGACGCGGCTGCGGTAAACGGTCGGATCGATCTCGGCCAACAGCTCCCCGGCCTGGACCTGCGCGCCGATATCGACATGGATCTTGCGCAGCTGTCCGGACACCTGCGTGCCGACATCGACATAGTCGCGCGGCTGCAGAATGCCGGTGGCCGTGACGGTGCGTTCGATATCCGCCGTCCGTGCCTGCTCGATAAGCTGGTGACTGCCCGGGTCTTCCGCGGCAAACCAGAAACGCCACAGGAACCAGGCGCCGACCGCGAACGCCAGCAGCAGCAGGACGATGAACGGACGGCCTGCGGCGGCCCGCGGCTTCGGGACGGCGTACGCGGCGCGCGTACCCGGATCGGTTGATGTCGTCATAAGTTCTGGTCGGGATCCGAGGCGTTGGTAGCCAAGTCAGTGCGGTTCGGTCCTGCTCGGCTGGTGTCCGGGTCGAGTTTCGACAACCGGTTTGCGGGGCGGTTCACCGGGGGCACGAACGCGCCACGCGCCCAGGTTCAGCTATATCGGGCGCGCGGGCGGCCTGCTGTAGATTTGGCACGCGGCAGCTACATCCCGTTTTTGTATACCGAACGATCCGTGGCGCCGCTCGCGCGCACCTGCCGGAACGCAATGCCGTATTCCTTCAGAATCGTCAGCGCATAACGGATGCGGTCGCGGAAGTAGCCGTCGGCATCGGCATTGTTCAGCGCGGGGTCCTCGTTCAGGACCTTTTCGACGTTGCGGACGATCACCTGCTCGGGGATATAGCAGATGCGGTTGTTCTTGTAGCTGCTCATCCGCAGCTCGGCGACCGGATAGGCGCCGCCGTCGGCCGAGGAGACGGTGACGATCAACGCCGGCTTGTGCGCGAGTTCGCCCTTGCTCCAGAGCAGAAAGAAATTCTTCAGCCCGGCCGGGACCTGACCGTGCCATTCCGGCGAGACGACGACGAAGGCGTCGCTTTCGCCCAGCTCTTGGGAGATCGGATCCAGGCGTGCCTTCCAGGCAGGATCGCCGTCCCAAATGCCCTCATCCCAGAGCGGCAGCGGGTTGCCCGCCAGGTCGAACAGAAAGCTCGTGTCGCAGAGCCGGTGATCCTCGAGCGTCCGTTGGATCACTTTCGCGACCTTGGAAGTTTGCGAACCCTGACGATGGCTGCCGCTGATGATGCTGATTTTCATGATTTGTAGTGTCTCGACGTGGATGAAGGCTGGCGCGGATTCTAGCAACTGCGCCATACCGCACCCAGAACCCGCCCGGGGATTGGGGTTCCCGCCGTTCGAACTTCGACCTCAAGCTTTTACGCGGACGGGTCGAAGCTAATCTCGAGCCGGCCGCCAGAACCGGCGAGGCATTCCTCCAACAATAAGGCAGCAAACGGTGAACAGCATCGCTGAAGTTCAGGCAGAAGATTTTTCCCGCATCGGCGGCGACCAGCCGCCCCACTGCAAAATAGAAGCGGCCCTGATTGCACTGGGCGGCCACGGCGTCGCCGGCAACGATTTCAAGGTCCGCGCCCTCAAGGCCGCCGGCTGGAAATACAGCAAAATGACGCCCTACGGCAGCTATCCCAAGGTCGCCGCCGTGGCCTTCAACCGCATCCGCGCGGCGCTCGCCGAAGGCCCCGACGCGATGCAGTTGCTCGAGTCCCTGCAAACCCCCGCCTGACCTGCGCGGTGTCCCAGCCGCAACGCAGATAAGCCGGTTGCCGAGTGGTCAGAAGGCCAGCCGATCTTCGATCGCGGCCAGCCCCTTGCGCGCGCAGGCCGTGTCTTCCTCGCCGCCCGGCGCACCGGAGACACCGACTGCACCGACCAGACTGCCCGACGCCTCGACCAGCACGCCGCCGCCCAGCATCAGTGCGTTGGTGACGTCGCGGACGCCGGACTGCGGCTTACCCGGTTGCGTGGTTTCGGCCAACGCCAGGGTGTCGCTGCGGAAGCTGACGGCGGTCCAGGCCTTGCGGAACGAGGTGTCCGGTGTGTGTGCGCCGGCATAGCGGTCGCGCAACATCACCTGCGGCACCCCGGCGCGGTCGACGACCGCGACCGCCACCTGATAACCCGCCTCGCGACAGGCCACCAAGGTTGCCTCGGCCAGTTCCTGCGCGGTTTCCAGGCTGAGCGCCTGGTAGGTCACCAATGCGGGCGTCTCGGCCTGCAGGCCGGTGGCGGTCAACAAGGCGGCGGTCAGCACTGCGCGGCCGGTTTTGGAATGTGTCATACCGAATCCTCCGTTGGCGGCGGGAACAGGCCCCGGCCGTTCTTGCGTCGTATGGAGTCCCCAGCTTAGCCCATAACGCACCGCGCTGGTACGCGGCCGGCCCGGTGACGAGGACGCTCCTGATCATGCGTGGGGGCGGCAGACCCCAGCCGTGCAGGGGCCCGTACCAACTGTGGTCTGTGCTCGGTAGCGGCCGGGCAGGTGCACGATTTACCAGCCGGATTTCAATGAAATGGCGTACATCAAGCGGGACGACGGGATGGCCGGGAAGACGCCTGGGTAGCACTGAAACGAGGCTTCACACTTGCGGGGCGCCCGCTTCGACACTCTCTGGCTCAGCGACCGCAACAGCGTTTGAATTTCCGACCGCTTCCGCAGGGGCAGGCTGCATTGCGACCCGGCCGATCGCCTTCGAGCGGGCGGCCGTCGAGGTAATACCAACGACCCTGCTCGCGGTGGAAGCGGCTCAGCTCGCGCAGGCAACCCGGACCGGTCGCGCTTCGATAATACGCCGCGAAGCCGACGCGGCCCTCGGTGTCGTCCGCACCGCCGCCCTGGGCGTGCAGTATCTCCAATCGCTCCCAACGCGGTTGATCATCGAGCTGCAACTGCGCGGGACGCGTTGCGGGGTGCCAGCTTGCGAGCAGGTAATCGGCGTCGCCGCGTACGAAGGCGGTGAATCGCGAACGCATCAGCGCCTCGGCGGTCGCCGGCGGGCGCGCGCCATCGAGCGCCGCCTCGCAACATTCACGATAGGCGCGGCCGGAACCGCAAGGACACAGCCGGGACGTCATAACGCTTCTCGTTTCCATAGAGCGGGGATACAGCCTGCGCGGCCGGGCGTATCGGCCGATCCGCTTACGCGCCCCGGCTAAAGCCGTCGGGCAGGATACAATGGTGCCCGCCTATGCGACCAGGAGCGCTCATGTCCGTACGCGAACTCATTCACGATCACCTCGAACTGCTGTCGCTGCCGGAAGTCTGTCTGCGCATTCAGCAGCTGGCCGAGGATCCGCGCGCCGACATGCTCGAGTTCAGTCAGCTGGTCAGCCAGGATCCGGCGTTGACCACGCGTCTGCTGAAGCTGGTCAACAGTGCGTACTACGGCTTTTCGGGGCGCATCGATACGCTGAGCCGCGCGGTGAACCTGGTCGGTATTGCGGAACTGCGTAACCTGACCTTGGCGATGGGGGCGATGAAGGTCTTCGGCGGCCTTGAGAACGAGCGTTTCGATATGCTGCGCTTCTGGCGGCACTCGGTCCACTGCGCCCTGCTGGCGCGCTTTCTGGCAAAACGTGCGCGCGTGCTGCACGCCGAACGGCTGTTCATCGCCGGACTGCTGCATGATGTCGGCCGGCTGCTGATCTTCAGTCTGTTGCCTGAGGCCGGCGCGCGCATCCAACAGCGTGTGGCGGCGGGCGAGCCGGTGTCCGAGGCGGAACGCGCCGAATTGGGTTACGACCACGCGGATGCGGGTTACCAGCTGCTCGATTCCTGGAAGGTGCCGCCCGCGCTCTGCATCGCCGTCGCCTTTCATCACCGCCCGCAGGCCGCCGAGCAGGCGCGGCTGGAGGCAAGCCTGGTCTACCTCGCCAACCAGATCGCCTTGCAGGTGGAGGATACGGCCCGTGCGCAGAGTTCGCCGCACGCCGATCCGTTCGGCGGCTTCACCAATCCGAATGTCCTCGAGGCCGCGGCCGCGCGGCCCTTCATCGACGCGATTCCGGCCGAGGTATGGCCGCAGTCGGGACTCGACGCCTCCGTCGTCGAAGCAGCGGTCGCCGCCGCCGCGGTCGACTTCGACGAGGTGCTGAATATCCTTTATAGCCTGTGAACGGCGACTGCCGTCGCCTCCTGCTTTGCTGTTAACATCCCGCCATGGCGAAGTGTCTCTGTATTGATGCATCCGGCGCACTGCGCCGGTTGGGTTTTCTCGTGCTGCTCGGTGTTTCGACCGCCTGCAGCGACAAGCCGGCCCAGGAGACCGCGGCCGAGGCGCGCGTGGAGCAGCCGGTCGCGGTCAGCGCCGTGATCGTCGAGACCCGACCCCTGGCGCAGACCTTGGTACGCACCGGCAGCCTGCGGGCGCGGCGCATCGTCCGCATCCACAGCCAGGAGGAGGGTCGCGTCGAGGCGCTGCCGGTCTACGAGGGCGACCGGGTCGAGGCGGGCGCGCTGTTGGTGCAGCTCGACGACCGTCTGGTGCGCGCGGAATTGAAGAAGGCGGAGGCCACCCGCCAGCAGGCCGAACAGGACCTCGCGCGGCTGCAACGTCTGGCCGGCCGCAATCTGGTCTCGGCCGACGAACGGTTGCGCGCCGAAACCGCACTGCGGGTCGCCGCGGCCGAGGAGTCGCTGCTGAAAACCCGGCTGGGTTACGCGACGCTGACGGCGCCCTTCGCCGGCCTGGTCAGCGAGCGCAACGTCGATCCGGGCGATGCCGTACCGCGGTTCGCACACTTGGTCACCCTGGTCGATCCGCAGTCGCTGGTCACCGAGGTTTCGGTATCGGAGCTGGTCCTGCCGGGGCTGCAGCTCGGCGATCCCGTGCAGGTCCGCATCGATGCGCTCGGCGCCGCCGACATTACCGGCCACGTCGCGCGCATCCACCCGACCGTCGATGCCGCAACTCGCCAAGGCATCATCGAGATCGAGCTGACCCCGGTGCCGGCGGGCGCCCAGGCCGGCCAGCTGTGCCGCGTTTATCTCCCCGGGCAGCTGCAGCCGCGCCGGACCATACCCCTGGCGGCCCTTCGGCAGGACCCCGAGGGCGAATACGTCTACCGGGTGAGCGAAGAAGGACGCGCGCTGCGCACACCGGTGCGCAGCGGCGTGTCGCTGGCCGATCACATCGAGATCCTCGAGGGCCTTTCCGACGGTGACCGCGTCATCACGCGCGGCTTCATCAATCTGTCGGCCGGTAAACGGGTGCAGGTGGTGACACCGCCCGAGCCTGCGCCGTCGCAGACATGAATCTGCGCAGCGGCGGCCTGGCCGCCTGGTCGATCCACCACCCCATCGGGGTCACCATGATCACCCTGGCGCTGGTGGTGCTGGGCTTCGTATTCTCGCTGCGGCTGCCGGTCGATCTGTTGCCCAATATCGTCTATCCCGAGGTCCGCGTCCGCATCCTCGACCCCGGCGTGTCCGCACGCATCATGGAGGACCAGGTCACGCGCCCGCTGGAGGAGCAGCTGGCGATCACCGAGAACGTGATCTCGCTGATCTCCACCAGCAAGGAGGGCGAGGGGTCGGTGGACATGTGGTTCCCCTACGGCACCGACATCGATATCGCGCTGCGCGACGCCAGCAACCGCCTCGATCGCGCCCGCCGCTCGCTGCCGCTCAGCATCGAACCGCCGATTATCTACAAAAGCGATCCACAACAGATCCCGGTCGCGGAATTCATCGTCAGTTCGGCGCAGATGGATCCGGTGCAGTTGCGCAGCTTCGTCGATTACAACCTGTCGAAGTGGTTCATCAACCTGCCGGGTGTCGCGGCGACCGAGGTCGGCGGCGGTCTGATCCGCGAGATTCAGATCCTGCCCGACCTGGAGCGGCTGGCGGCCTCCGGCCTGACCGCCAACGACCTGATCGAGCGGCTGCGCGAGGCCAATCGCGATGTCGCCGCCGGCCGGCTGTATGCGGGGCCGCGCGAATACAGCAGCCGCACCGCCGGACGCTTCGAGAACGTCGCCGCCATCCGTGCCTTGCCGATCCTCATCCCCGGCGGCAACAGCCTGCCGCTGCATGAGCTGGCCGAGGTCCGAGACACCCATGCGGACGAGCGTCTGCGGGTGCGCTTCAATGGCACGGCCGGCGTCAAACTCACCATACAGAAGCAGCCGGCCGCCAACACCGTGGCCGTGGTCGAGACGGTGATGGAGCGCCTGCAGTGGCTGCGCGACCACCGCCAACTGCCCAACGATATCCAGATCAGCACCGTGTCCGATCAGTCCATCTATGTGCGCTACGCACTCAACAATGCGGTAGCGGCTGGCCTCAGCGGCGCAGCCCTGGCGATGGCGGTGGTGTTTCTCTTTCTCGGCGATCTGCGTCGCACCCTGGTCATAGGCACCGCGATTCCGATCGCCATCGCGGCGACCCTGTTCGTCATGGAGTTCACCGGACTGACGCTGAACGTGATGAGCCTGGGCGGTCTGGCGGTCGGCATCGGCATGCTGGTGGACAGCTCCATCGTCATGCTGGAGAACATTCATCGTCATCAGGACGAAGGCGAGGACGCAACCCAGGCCGGCCTGTCCGCCGCGGCCGAGGTGCACAGTCCGATTGTCGCCTCGACCAGCACCAATCTCGCGGCGGTGCTGCCGTTTCTGATGATTGCGGGTCTGTCCGGTCTGCTGTTCCGGGAATTGATCATCACCGTATCCGCGGCCATCTTCGCAGCGATGGTGGTCGCCCTGACCCTGGTGCCGGCCTGGGGCGCGCGGCTGCCGGCGCGACGCACCGGCAGCCGCTGGCGGCGCGGTTTCGATCGCCAACTGGGCCGGCTCCAACGGGGCTACGGACGGCTGCTGTCGCTGCTGGTCACGCGCCGCAGTTGGCAGATCGTCGGCGTGCTCGGCTTCGCCCTGCTGCTCGGCTGGAGCGCGCCCGGGTTTCTCACCGGCAAGGAAATCTTTCTGCCGGAAATGGACGACGGCAGCGTCATCGTGCGCGTCACCGGCGACACCGGCACCGCCATGGAGACCATGGACGCGGTCGCCCAACGCCTGGAGGCCTTGTTCGACCGCCAGCCGGAGGTGCTGTCGGTGTTCACCACGACGGGCGGTTTCATCTTCGGGCGCACCGAGCGCGAGCTGTCGAGCCGCGCGACCCTGCAGGTCCAGCTCAAGCCGCTGGAACAGCGGGGCGTCTCGTCGGACGACTGGATCACACGCATGAACGCCGAGATCGAGGCCATGCAATTGGTCGGTTACAAGTTGACCCTGCGCACACGCGGCATGCGCGGTCTGCGCGTCGGCTCCGGCGAGGACAACATCGCGTTCCGCGTGCAGGGTCCCGATATCGAGACCCTGCACGCCCTGGGCCACCGTGTTGCCGGGGTGCTCGGGGAGCTTCCGGAATTGCGCAACGTCTCCTGGACCGGTGAAGAGACTCAGCATGAATTGTCGATCGATGTGGATCGCGAACGCGCCGCGCAGCTCGGGCTGAGTGTCGAGGATGTGGGGACGGCGTTGCGCTTCGCGCTCAACGGCGAGATCGCCGGCGACTTCATCGACGGCGACCGGCAGTTCGATATCCGCCTCCGTCTGCCGCGTGCCTCACTGCAGACCATCGCCGACCTGGAGAGCACGTTGCTGTTCGCGCCGGACCGGGATCGCCCCGCGGTACACCTGAGCGATGTCGGTCGGGTCCGCCTGACCGCGGCGCCGACCGAGATCCTGCGCTACCAGCAGCAACGGATGGTCGAGGTGTACGCCTCGATCAGCGGCGACCAGGCGCTGAACCAGGTTATGGAAAAGTTGCAGGCGAGGCTCGCCGAGCTGGACATCCCGGATGGCTATCAGGTCTACGATATCGGCGCCTTCACGGCGTTGCAGGAAGGCCGGCAGACCGCCGGACTGCTGCTCGGGCTGGCGTTGTTTCTGGTCTTCGTGGTGATGGCGGTGCAATACGAATCGCTGCGCAATCCGCTGGTGATCCTGTTGAGCGTACCCTTTGCGCTGACCGGCCCGGCGCTGTTGCTGCCGCTGTCGGGGGTACCCCTGTCCATGCCGGTCTGGCTGGGCTTGATCATGCTCGCCGGCATCGTGGTCAACAACGCGATTGTGCTGGTCGAATACGTCGAGCTCCAGCGCGCCCGCGGACTCGGCATCCAGGAGGCGATCGCGCAGGCCGGCGAGTTGCGGCTGCGACCCATTCTGATGACGACGCTGACGACCGTCGTCGGGCTCCTGCCGCTCTCGCTGGGTCTGGGCGAAGGTGCGGAGATGCTGCAACCGCTGGCCCAGACGATGGTCTACGGGTTAACGTTCTCGCTGGCGGTGTCGCTGTTGTTGGTACCGGTCATCTATACGGCCCTGCAGGGCCGCACCACGCGCGCCGAACGCCGCGATCCTCTCATCGAACAACATCAGGGAGACAGCGCATGAGCGACCAGGCCCCCGCGATCAAAGCCGATCCGCTGTATCAGCTGTTGCGCACCGGCAAGGTGGAGGAGTTCAATGCGCGGCGCGCGGCCGGCGAGAGCTGTAATCTCACCGGAGCGGACTTCCGCGGCCTCGACCTGCGCGGCCTGGAGGCCGCCGGCCTGGAT
>JBAYTM010000055.1:0-8749 GCA_041675685.1 Thiohalobacteraceae bacterium | reverse complement strand
GGAACCGCGCAACAGGCCGGCGTGGACCGCGATCTCGACGGGATTCTGGACGGCGACGATGTCTGTCCTTCGGTCGCCGATCCAGATCAGGCCGACGCGGACAGCGACGGCCGTGGCGACCTGTGCGACAACTGCATGGCCGTCGCCAATCCGGATCAGCGCGACAGTAACGGCGATGGCTACGGCAATCGCTGCGATGCCGATCTCAACAACGACTTGGTCGTCAACTTCGCTGACCTGGCGGTAATGAAAGGCGCTTTTTATACCGCGAATGCAGATGCCGACCTGAACGGCGACAATACGGTCAACTTTGCCGACCTCGCGCTACTGAAGGCCATGATGTACCAAGCCCCGGGGCCGAGCGGACTGGCTCCCTAGTCCGACGGAAACCCGGCGGGCTACGACGCGAAAAAGACGAGGGCCGCATTGCGCGGCCCTTGTCTTTACTGCCTGTAAATTTGGCGTCCCCTAGGGGAGTCGAACCCCTGTCGCCGCCGTGAAAGGGCGGTGTCCTAGGCCTCTAGACGAAGGGGACAGGACTGAACTTCACTTGCCCGACCGGTGCAGTTGCGTCATCACAACACCGGTGAGCAATGCCACAAAACCGAGCGGCACTAAAACCAAAAGGTTGACGGCTATTGCCTCCGCGTCCCGGAACAGGGCGATGAAACCACCGACCAATCCCACCACGACCAGCAGAATACCGAGGTAAACCGCAAGTCGGCCAACGCGATGCATGCGCCGTCAACCTGTGCAATTTGGTGGAGCTAGTCGGGATCGAACCGACGACCTCTTGCATGCCATGCAAGCGCTCTCCCAGCTGAGCTATAGCCCCGTATCGCGGAGCGCGAACTTTACGCCAGGGGCGCTTCGACTGTCAACCACCGACGAACGGAAATACCGCGCGATTTTCTGCCTTTGCGGCGCTTTCCGCGCCTGATGGAAACAATCGCCGGCAACCGGCTTCGGGCCCTTGCGCACCATCGCGGAGCATGTTGGGCACCTGGGCAAAACCGGCCTTTCCACGGCCTTCCGATTGTGATGCACGGCAGCCGGACAAAGCCCTTCGCGGGAAGGCGCCCCGAATATACTGTTCGTTTGGCACAAGATGGAAGCGTCGTCTTGTCGGGCCCGCCGGTGTTGTCCCGCCCCTATTCCGCGCCTTGCCGGATTCCGGCGCCTCCCTTTGCCTTAAGGAAACTCTGATCAATCCCAGTTTCGTCATTCCCGCGGAAGCTGGAATCCAGAAATTCAAAGGCATGGATTCCGGCCTGCGCCGGAATGACGGATTGTTCAGACCTTCCTTAAGTCATCGGATGCGGCGATTGCCTTCAATAGTTCGCGGGTTATCGACTAAGCTTTATAAGCTTCGCCCACGCGCCGAACAGTTGATCGCGCGCGACCGTCGTTGATCGGCGATGTCTTCAGTTGCGCACAGGACGGGGCGCAGCCGCGGAAGATAGTGCCTATGATGCCCAACCCGAACACCGAGAGCCTTGCCACCCTGCGAGGGTCGCTGTCTGCCATGCCGCGTTGGGAGCACCTCATCCGGCGGCACGAGATCGGCCTGCGCTGCTATGGCCACACGCGGGACGAGACCTTCGCGCAGGCGGCCCTCGCATGGACCGCGCTGATCGTCGAGCCGGGTCGTGTCCAGCCACAGAGCGCTATCGATCTGGAGTGTCGGTCTTCCGCGTCAAGTATGTTGCTGATTGACTGGCTGCAGTTGCTCAAGACGGAGATTCTGGTGCGCAATCGCTTGTTCTGCGCATTCGACGTGCACATCACCGGTCAGCACTTGCACGCGATGGCCTGGGGCGAATCGCTGGATGTCGCGCGGCACAGCCCTGCGGCGGACCTGCATACGGTGCGCGTGGAAGCAGCCCGACTGGTGAGCAGTGGCGGCGCCGGCTGGACCGCGGAATGCGTGGTGCATCTCTGATCGGTGCGCCGAGCGAGCAAAGCGCATCCAAGACAAGGAGTGGTACTCGAGCGCAGCGGAAAGCGGGGGTGACGCGAACGGCGTCGGCGGACCCAGCCCGGGCGGGCGGGTCCGATGTGAGTCGGCCCCGCCCTGAAGACTTGGCGCCTACTTCTGGACTTCGCTGACCATGTAAGCGACGGAGGCGGCAACCTCTTCATCCGTCAACGAGGCAAATCCACCCTTCGGTGGCATGAAACCCACGTCGCCTTTGAAGCCCTCGATTGCGTTCTTTACCAGGACGTCCATGCCCTTCGCGATGCGCGGCTCCCAGTTCGCCTGGTCGTCCAACTTCGGCGCGCCCGCGGCACCCGTCGCGTGGCAGGCCTGGCACTTGCCCTGGTAAACCGTCTGCCCCATCGCCAGATCCGCGCCGGCGGTGTCGACGGCGGCCGCTGCACCGGCCGCGGGCGCTTCCGCCTGGGCGGTCATCGCGGGATCCGCCTCCGTCGCCGCGGCCGTGCTGGATTCGTCTCCGCCCATACCCGAATCGCTCGTCCCCGAACCATCCGTCATGGTGTCGCCCGTTGCGGGAGCCGTATCGGTCGCATTCGTATCGTCCCCGGTGACCGGAGCCGGGTCATCGACCGTATCGGGTACGGATGTATCGCCCGGTACGCCGTCCGTCGCCATACCGTCCGGTTCGCCCATCGCGTCCTGACCGGTGCCGGCGGCATCGTCGGCGATATCCGCGGGCTGACCCAATACCCGATCGTCGTCTGTCCTGGCGCTATCGACTTCGTTACTGTCGCCACAACCGGCGAGCGCCAGAACCGAACACAGGAGTACAAGTTTGACTGGCTTCATTGCTCTTCCCTCGACACTGTTGAATTTTTCTTTGCTGTATCTTCTACGGCTTTTGTCCACGACCGCCCCTAGACTGTAACAACCTGGATGCATGCGGACAACCGCGGCAGAATTCACCGCACGCGGGTGGCGAAGTCCAGGGTCAATATGGCCATCGCGCTCTGCGCCTGCGCAATCGTGACGCCCGCCGCCCGCGCGATCCCGTCGATGTCCAGTCGCGGCAGCAACATCGATACCTGTTCCGCAACCGGTACGGCGACGAAGGCCCGCAGGTCGATTTCCGCCAGGACCTGATTCAATGCGGCGCAGCCGCGCTCCGCCAACTGCGTCGCCTGCCGGTTGTCCATGCCCAATGCCAGACATTGCTCCACCAAAGCCTCGGCCGGCGCCGCGATCTCGGCCGGCCGCTCGTCCGCCCGTCGCGCCCGACGTTGCTCGGTCGAGCCCGTCACGCTTTTTCCGGCCGGTCGCTTCCCGGCATCCATACCCATGAGGGCAAGCCTCCCGTCGCAGAGATCCTACAAGCCTAGCCCAAAATCCCGCGCATGCGACGCCGGGTGGTCTTGTTACTCAGCGGCCGTCGTTGCTTGCGCGTCGATGTAGCCGAGCGCCTTGTCCAGGCGCGCCAGCACCCGCTCGCGCCCGATCAAAAACACCGTCACGTCGATCGGCGGCGACACGGTCCCGCCGCAAACTGCCACGCGCAGTGGCTGGGCGATCTTGCCGAGCTTTTCGCCCAGCCCCTCCGCGGTCGCCAGGACCACTTGATGAATGGCGTCCGGGCGCCAATCCCCGAGCGTGCTTAGCCGCTCGCGCAGTTCCGCCAGTGCCGGACGCGTGGCCGGCGTGAGATTTTTCTGCGCGGCCTTCGCGTCGAATGCCTCGAACTCCTGATAAAAGTAGGTGCTGTTGGCCGCCATCTCGACCAGCGTCTTGGCCCGTTCGCGCTGCGCATCGACCACCGCGGCCAGCGCCGGCGCCGGTGCAGGGTCGATGTTGAGCCGTCCCAGGTGGTAACTGAGATGACGCGCCACGTGCGCCGGGTCGCTCTCCTTGATGTAATGCTGGTTGAGCCAGAGCAGCTTTTCCGGGTTGAAGCTCGACGCGGCCTTGTTGACGTCCTTGATGTCGAACAGCTCGATCATCTCGCCGATGCTGAACATCTCCTGATCGCCGTGCGACCAACCGAGCCGCACCAGATAGTTCAGCAGCGCCTCCGGCAGAAAACCTTCCTCACGGTACTGCATGACGCTGACGGCGCCGTGACGCTTGGAAAGACGTTTCCCGTCGGCGCCCAGGATCATCGGCACATGCGAATACACCGGCGGATCGACGCCCAGCGCGCGCAGGATGTTGATCTGGCGTGGCGTGTTGTTCAGATGATCGTCGCCGCGAATGACGTGGGTGATATCCATGTCGGCGTCGTCCACGACCACGGTGAGATTGTAGGTCGGCGTACCGTCGCTGCGCGCAATGATGAGGTCGTCGAGTTCGCTGTTCTGAAACACCACGCGTCCGCGGATCAGGTCGTCGACCACCACCTCGCCTTCCTGCGGATTGCGGAAGCGGATCACGTACGGCGCATCGGCGCTCGGGGGCGTCGCGCCGCCCCTGCAGCGCCCGTCGTAACGCGGCTTCTCCTTGTTCGCCATCTGCGCCTCGCGCAGCTTCTCCAGCCGTTCCTTGCTGCAATAGCACTTGTAAGCGTGTCCGGTATCGAGCAGTTGCTGAACGATCACACCGTAGCGATCGAAGCGCTTGGTCTGGTAGAACGGCCCCTCGTCGTACTCCAGACCGAGCCAGGTCATGCCTTCCAGGATCGCGTTGACCGATTCCTCGGTGGAACGCTCCAGATCGGTGTCCTCGATGCGCAGGACGAACTGCCCGCCGTGCTTGCGTGCGTACAGCCAGGAGAACAACGCAGTGCGTGCGCCGCCGATATGCAGGTAGCCGGTCGGGCTGGGGGCGAAACGGGTTCGTACGGTCATGTCGGTGCGGCTTCCTGAGCTGTTGCAAGGCGGCGTATTGTAGCGGATGGCACAGACGACTGCCGAACGCAGCGCCCGGCGGCAATACGATATTTCGGCGTCGGTACCGCGCCTGCGCAGGGGCCGCGGCGTGCTACGGGAAACCGCGGCAGTCGGTCGCATCGGTTGACCCGTCCCGGGCCGCGCCCTAGAATGCCCTACCTCGCAGCGCGACCACCGGCTGCGACATGACGCGAAATATGGGCGCGTAGCTCAGCGGGAGAGCATCGCCTTCACACGGCGGGGGTCACAGGTTCAATCCCTGTCGCGCCCACCATATCTTTCAGACAGATATGCCCCGCCCCCTCAGCCATCAGAACTCACCTCTGTCAGGATTCTTCACAGCGGGAGTTCCTGACATGGCGTCCCTGCATAAACGCCTTGCGCTACATCCCTGATCGGGTTTTTCAACCGCCTGCCGCCCCCCACGCAGCTCGCCGCGTACCGGCGTGAACGCTGTAGTGGTCAATGCATCCGCAACGTCTGCCCCATGCGTTCGACCGGTAGTTCCGCTGGATAGAACTCGTCGGCATGTGCTTTCAGGTACCAATGGCGGCTGCGGCTGAAGGAAAGCCGCTCCAGCGGTGACAACAGCCACAGCAACCATGCCGGCAGCGGAAGCGGTTTCGGTGTGAGCAGAGCCCTCGTTTTCGAATGCCGGATGCTCGAGGCATGCTCGTGTTCGAATATGACATGTGGTTCGACACCGAAGTGCCTCAGGTCATACTCCCAAAAATGATCGTAGAACTTGTCGATGGGCTCATAGATGCGCCATGCGGTATCGAGTATTTTGCGCATGCCGGCGCGGTTCACCACATACCCCTGGGTACCGCACCAGCCCCGCTCGGGACGTACCAGCCTGTGCCTGTCGCAGCCGGACAGGAGCGAAAGTATTTTGCGAGAGCGAATACGCAGGGCCATCAGCCGAACGAATTCGACGTCATCCGGCAGCGCTTCGATCCCTGCCAGTACACGGGAAAAATCCGCCTCCAGGCCGACGTCGTCCTCCATCAGACAGACACGCTCCAGGCCTTCGTCCCATGCGCGTTGCAGGGCGCGGTAGTGCGACAGATAGCAGCCAAGCTCGGCGCCACGCAGCAAGCGGCCATGACGGAGCAGCGCCTTACGGGCATCCAGCACCTCCTTTCCTTCCAGCAAGGGCGGTTGCTGTCTGCCATCCACTGCCGGGATGAAACGGTATTCGACGTCCTGGTCTGCCAGTGACTGGCCAAGCGCGGAGGCCGTCGGTGCGGTCGGGTCGAGACTGATAACCCAGCAGGGGATGCTCATGACCTTTGTCCTGAATTGAGGTGGCCGGAGTATAAAATGAAAGAAATCGTTTCCCCTATACCCGGACGCACCGTACGGCCCGAAACTTGGTCGCAGAATTCACCGTCCGGCGGTGCGGAAAACAGGTCCGGGAACACTTGTGACGACGGTGAAGACCTGTCTGGACACGCCCCCAATTCGATGTCTGACCTCGGTTCCGACAATTACCGGCGCCCGGTCTTGTGCTATAGGTTTATGCACGTACCGGGACCGCGCTGCCGGGAGCCCGAAACTCAACCCTCGGAGAAATAAGGTCATGCTCAGGAACAGTCTCAGTTGGTTTGCAATAATGGTTCTTGCAGGCGTATTGAGCGCCTGTGGACAAAACCAGGACGATCAAGGCATGGGCGGCGGTACGCAGGGCTTCGACGGCACCGGCCAGCCCCAGGACGACACGCCACCGGACCAGCCGGGTAGCCCGCCGGCCAACCCCTGACCGTAGTCTGGCGTCCGCGGCCCTGTCCCGACTTCGCGGAGCGGGTCGCGGTACGTCAAGCGCGCTCCATCCGCTCGATCGCCGCACGCGGCGATTGGCGCGTCGACGGCCGCCGTGGACCCGTCGTCCGGAATCGGGTGCCTTCTGCCCGGCGGTTCGATCGGCATAAAGGTTCGCGTCCGTCGAAACTGCCGGGCATTGCAGGTTGGGGTTATACTCCGGTGCTGATTTTCGGGTCGCTGCCGGCCAGGCGCCCGCTCTCTTCTCTCTGTACGGATTCACGCATTGCAGTTATGAGCGCTTCAGAGTTCTGGAAACACCAATCGCTCGCCCAGATGAGCCGCACCGAGTGGGAATCCCTGTGCGACGGTTGCGGGCGCTGCTGTCTGCTGAAGCTCGAGGACATCGACACGGGCGAGTTGCACCTCACCAGCGTGGTCTGCCACTTGTTCGATCAGCAACGTTGCCAATGTACCCGCTATGCCGAGCGCAACCGCCTGGTGCCCGACTGTCTGGTGTTGAGTCCCGACAATCTCGACGGGATCGATTTCCTGCCTGACACCTGCGCCTACCGGCTATTGAACGAAGGCCGGGATCTGCCGGACTGGCATCCGCTGGTCTCCGGCACGCCGTCGAGTGTGCATCGCGCGGGCATTTCGGTCCGCGACCGGGTGATCAGCGAGGAATACGTTCATCCCGACGACTTGGTCGAGTACATCCAGACCGAGCGCGACCGGACGGACCAATAAAGGCCCCGGTGGCCCAGCCGAAGTTCCGCATCCGCCGCCTCCCCGGAGGGTAAACGCCCAGCGGGCGAAGCACCCGGCACCTCCTTCCGCCCCCCCTGCTCGCCCGACTCCCGGTCTTTCGCGCGGTTGGGACCCGGTGGACCGGCTCCCCGGGACCCGCATCGGTCTCGCGGGGGCCGGCGAGTTTCCCGGCGGACCCTGCCGTATTATGCTTTGCCTCTTCGATCGCCGGCACGCCGGTCTACAGAGCATCATACGAGTGGAGTTCGCTATGTCCGCACGCACTGCGCCGCAGTCCTGGATCGCGCTGTCGTTGTCCGTCGCGCTGACCGGCTGCACGGGCCATGCCGACGAGGGTGGCGGCATGGCCTTCCCGCCGCCGCAGGTCAGCGTGAGCACCATCTCCCCGCGCGACGTCCCGGTCGAGCGCGAGTACATCGGCCAGACCAAAGGATCGCGCGAGGTCGAGATCCGTCCGCGCGTGGGCGGCATCATCGAACAGCGCCTGTACGAGGAAGGCAGTTTCGTACAGGCCGGTCAACCGCTGTTTCAGCTCGACCCCAAATCCTACCAGGCCCAGTTGGCCGCCGCCGAGGCGGTCCTCGCACGGGCACGCGCCCTGCTCGGACAGAACGAGCGCGAATGGAACCGGCTCAAGCCGCTCGCCCAGGAAAAATCCATCAGCCGTAAAGCGCTCGACGACGCCCAGTCCGCTTACGAACTGGCGGCCGCCGACGTCAAGGCCGCCGAGGCCGCGGTAAGCGAAGCGCGTCTGCAGCTCGAGTACACGCGCGTGACGGCGCCGATCGCCGGCATCGCCGGGCTTGCCGAGCGCGTCGAGGGCGCGGTCGTCACCGCCGCGGTCGACCGCCTCACGAGGCTCACCCTGACCGACCCCATGGACGTCCACTTTTCGATGTCCGAAAACGAGTGGCTGTTGCGCCAGCAGGAGTTGGCCGAGGGTTCGCTTCAGGCTCCGGCCGACACAGCGCTGCAGATCAAAGTGCGCCTCGCCGACGGTCGCGTTCCGGACGTCACCGGCCAGATCGACTTCGGCGACGCGCGCATCGATCCGGACACCGGCACGGTGGCGATGCGTGCGCGACTGCCGAACCCGGATGGCCAGTTCAAGTCGGGCCAATTCGTGCGGGTCATCGTCAACGGGGCGCAGCGTCCGGGGGCGGTCACCGTGCCGCAGAAGGCCGTGCTGGAAGGTCCCCAGGGCAAGTTCGTCTATGTGGTCGGCAGCGGCGAGGGTGGCGCGGCCATTGCCGAGGTCCGTCCGGTCGAGGTCGGCGAATGGATCAGCAACGGCGGCAGCGAGCGCGACTGGGTGATCCGTGCGGGCCTGCGCGCCGGCGACCGCGTCATCCTGGACAACCTGGTGAAGGTCCGTCCGGGCGCGCCGGTGCAGGTTGGC
>JBAYTM010000054.1:0-8750 GCA_041675685.1 Thiohalobacteraceae bacterium | reverse complement strand
CCCACAACGATCCATTGGTGCCGACGATCCGCAGATAGGATTCGATCGGTCGACCACGCAAGGTAACGGTCAGCATTGCAGGCGTGTCACCCTGCTTCAGCAGCGCGCGGACTTCTCCCCTGGCGTCCACGTCCACCGACAACACCTCGCAGGGTGTGGAGGCAGCGTTGCCGGCGGACGCCTCGAAGACATCGAGCATCAGGTAGACGGGATGCGGCAGGATGTCGACGACCTGCTCCACCGGCGCCATCAGACTCCCGCTGACACGGCGCACCGTTTTGAATGAAAAGTAACTCTCGATGTGGACCAGGTTTCGCATAATTGGCAGGTAGTTCCGGTAATGCTGCCCCGAGTGTTGGAATAGCACCTGGTGGCCGGCACAGACCTTGCGGTCCTTTTCTCGCGCGAAGTCCAGGATTTCCTGTGCATCTGCCGAGGACAAGGCGAAGGGCTTTTCCACATAGACGTGCGCACCCTGCTCCAGCGCCAGGCGCGCCATAGCCACGTGCGTCTCGGGCGGCGTCACGACGTGCACAACGTCCGGCTTGACCTCCCTGAGCATCACGGCCGGATCGGAGAAGAATCGGGTGGCAGCGGGCAACGACTCGCGCACCCGCGCCTCCTCGGCAAAGGGATCGGCCACGGCCACCAGATCGGCGAAGCCCATTACCTCGACTGCCTTTGCGTGATGCAGTCCCATCCGCCCGCATCCGATGATTGCCACCTTGAGCCTGTCTTGCATTGCCTTTTCAACTCCCGAATTCATTGAAATTCACTGGCCCCGCTTTCCGAAATGCGCGGGAGACTATGTTTGCAGTTTATGTATGATTCGACGCCGTCGAACGTCTTTGCGCCGCATCAAAATCACTACAGAGGACGCCGGCCACAGACTGAAGCAGGCGCTCTTCCCCGCCTAGCTGCCAAGCGTATTTTTCGCCGGCAGTCTCGAATCCGCGTCGGTAGGATTCGTCGTAAAATGCCCGGGACAGCGCCTCTCGCAACGCCACGGGATCTTCCGGTGGAACGACGACAGCAGTGCCGGGCGGCAAGGTATCGCTGGTGCCCGGGATGTCCGAGATCACAACGCATTTCCGCAATGCCATCGCCATGATATAGACGCCGATGCCTGCCCCGCAGATGTCGGGAAGGATCGGCATCGCCACCAGGCGTGCGCCGGCCAGGTGGGCGACGAACTGTTCGGCGCTGCCGTCCAAAATGACGACCTCGACATTATCCGGAGCCGCTTCCGCATCGAGGAACGACCCATGCTGACGAATATCCCGATTGTCCGTGGTAACGACTTTTACAGGCAGATCGGTACCCCTGACGGCCTCGAATAGCGTGGCAAAGTCGCGCCTGGTCTTTCCGCCACAGAAAATATATCCGCCATCCGTGGGCAACGATGCCTTGACAAGCTCGGGACGATTGATCTTGAAAGGCACATAACGGAATTTCCGCGCCGGAATCGCGTAGGCCTTCTGGAGTCCTTCGGTATTCTTGTAATACAGCAGTAGCAGATGAACCTGCTTCAGCAAGAGCCTGACGATGAGCGCCTTGATCCTGTCGCGCGTACTGATCGGTGTGGACAGCAGAATATCCAGCACGACGAGCTTGGCGCGATGGACCGGCACAAGCCACTTGAGAAGCGCCAGCTTGAATATGAGGGACCCCGATCCATTCAGTAACACGTAGTCATAACGGAACGATTTGAGGAACAACGTCAGTACGGCGCCCATGGTGTCGAATCCCGACGCGCAGGAATAGTGCTCCAGCCGGCACTGACCGGTTCCGGCGTTTCCCAACGCGGGAAGGTTTGAAATAACTTTTATTTTCACGAACGCGCGACATCAATAGACATGTGCAGAATCCAGGCGCCTCAATAAAAGTCGGGGTCGTGCCAGTCTCTCGCCGACTTGCTTTGAATCTTGTCCAGCACACCGCGCAGCATTGTATGCGGTAACCAATATCGTTTTCTGATTGCATCCAACAGCCCACCCACGAGGCCCAGGAACTTCGGCCTGCGGGTCTTTAACGCAACCGCCAATTCGAGGCGCGTGGCCAATGGGAGGTTTGAAAAGGCGGCATGCGGAGTCATGCAGAGATAACCGACAAAATCATCTTGTTGGTATACAGAGAGCAGCATGCAGAATTTCACCAAATCGGTGACTGATAGGCCGTCAGCGTTCAGTAAACGTTCGTTATAGTAAACGGCGTCTCCATGGACGATCTGCCCGCCGAAGTGACTTTCCAACTCCTTGTGGCTCACTTTCCTTCGCCAGTAGGACCGGCGAAGCCCCAGCAACGCGAAGCCCCTGCTGCGCATATAGAGATCTACGTCAGAAAATAGCGGTTGGCCCTGGTATTGCTCATTGAATTCTACCTCAAGCTCAACGAGCTTCACATTGTTCAGTACATCGCCGGCGCCTTTTAGTATCTCGAGTTCGTATCCCTGCGTGTCGATCTTGATGGCATCCGGCCGAAGCCCTTTGGTTTCGCATACCTTGTCAAGCGGACGGATGTTGACCGGCACAGTGCCTGTGACCTCCATCTTATCGCCAAAATAGAACTGCTTTGAAAAATTCATATTAGGTGGATAAAGGCTGGAACAACCGGGATCGCTACAGATATGGAGCAGCACGTCGTCCCGGGCGGCACTGCCCAGCGCGTATGGCAAGCACTCCAACTTGTAATCCAGTCGCGTCGCATCGGCATTGATGCGGTGGCACTCCTCGACGTCAGGTTCGAACGCGTAGGCCCGCAGATGGCGCGCTATGCCGTTCCATCGGGCATGCAACCCATAGCGGGCGCCTATGTCGAGCAACACGATTTCGGCGCTATCAAGAAGGCGCTCAGCCGTTTCCGCGTCGTTGTGGTGCATATCGCCCCCCATCATTTGTTTCATTGTATTTTCGGCTCCACCCCAACAAGGCATCGCGCTCGAAAATGAAATCTATCGAACTTGAAGGCCGACAATGCACATGATCCGCTTCGGCCCATATCGGCCGGGCAATCGACTGCGAGCCTTAAATTCCAAGCTCCACTTTCGAGATCACCCATTTAAATTTCCCGGCCTTGGTCCGCTCCAGCGCGTCGACCTTTTCGATGCGGATTTCGACGCTCTCTCCCAATCGCTCCTGCATGCCCAAAATCAGCGTCTGCTCGTCGCGCTCGGAGTATTCCGGAGATGCAACGATCCTGATCCGCAGCGTATCGATGTCTTCCTGTATCAGCTGAGACGCGGCGATGGAGGTCAGTGGCTTGAACGGGTGCGTGAGAACCGACGGTGAGATCAGCCGCCCATCCCGCAAGGTGATCAAATCCTCGGCCTTGGTCGTCACATCGTCCATCAACGGTAATGCCCGGCCGCAGGAGCAGGTTGTCGTCTTCATCGAGGACATATCGTTGGTCAGGTAACGAATCATCGGCATCGCATAATTGTGCAACGAGGTTGCGACCAAGACGCCGAGCTGACCGGGCGCAAGACGTTGCCCTGATGAGTCGAGGATCTCGGTAATGCCGTACTCATCGGCAAGATGATGCCCTTCGTGACGATCGCACTCACTCGAAAACGCCACCCGCTCGGCCGCGGCAAAGTAGTCGAACACCTTGCAGTCGAAGCTTTCCTCGATCACCTCGCGCTGGAAGTCATACAGCGTCTCCGACGAACTGATCACCGCATGCAGTTTCAGCTTCAGACCTTCGTTCTGGAGGTGCTTGGCCACTACATACAGGGTCGAGGGGTATCCGTCCAGAACCTTTGGGGCATAACGGCGCAGCTCCGAAATATAGTGCGGCAGGTTCTGCGACGACATATGGAACGACGAGAACAACGCTTGGTTGTGTAGATAATTGTAGCGCCAGAATGGTGGCTTCTTTTGTTGCAGCGGAACGATTGGATTGCCGCGCAACACGGCGACCTTGTCGCCGCCCGTTTTCATACGCACACCCGCCCAGGCATAGTGCCGGTCGAGCATCGCATAGGTGAGACGGATCAGTCCGTCGCTGTAACAGACTTCCAGCGGCGAGCCGGTCGTGCCGCTGGTATGCCCCTTCTTTACCTTGGCAAGCCGGTATTCGTCGGAAAGCAGGTCGGCAAAGTTCTCTTTGATGTCATGGCGCGTCAATACCGGAAGCTTGACGAGGTCATCGACCGTTGTCAGGTCGCCCGGTTTCAAGGCGCGTTCATCCATCACCCGCCGGTAATACGGGACATGCTGATAACTGTAGGCGATCACTTTCGCAAGCTGTTGGTCCTGGTAGGCGCGCAGCTCGGTGGCGGAGTACCATTGACTCTCTTCGAGGAAGCTTTGGAATCTCCCGAACTCGCCGCGGTAGCGCTCGCGCTCCAACAACGCACTGAAGCCGGTCAAAACAGTGTTTTGAACGGCGACGGGCAGTGCGTCGTAAAGGCTTTTGAGTGACGATTGCATAGGTGCTAGCCGCCATCATCCCGGATCGACGATGCGAACTCGATCGATTCGGACGATGATCCTAGTGGCCAAGTGGTGTCTTGTTCGCAGTTTTTAGGATTTGATCGGGCTGTAAAAAAGATGACCGACAATGGTCTGGCCCATAGCGGCCCCGATCCCCCGCGTGAAGCGATCGAAAAAATCCGGTCGCGGCGTGTAGTCCACGATTTCTTCCGCGCCGATCAGTTCCCGCGCGACATAGCTGGCGCTGCCAAGTCCGTCGACCAGACCCAGGTCGACGCCCTGCTCGCCGGTCCAGACCAGCCCGCTGAAAATGTTTCCGTCCTGCTTCAGGCGGTCGCCGCGTCCCGCCTTGACGACTTCGACAAACTGCGTGTGGATGCCATCGAGCAATCCCTGCACGTGCGCGACGTCCTCGGGATTGGACGGCAGGAACGGATCGAGGAAACCCTTATGCTCTCCGGCAGTCAGCAGTCGGCGTTCAATGCCCATCTTTTCCATTGCCTCGACGAATCCGAAGCTGTCCATGCGTACGCCGATCGAACCAACCACGCTGGCCTTGTCGGCGTAGATCTCGTCCGCGGCCACCGCGACATAGTAACCCCCGGATGCACAAACGTCTGTCACTACCGCGTACAGCGGCGTGTCAGGATAGGCGTCGCGGAGGCGGCGCATCTCGTCGTTGATGTAACCCGCCTGTACCGGGCTGCCGCCGGGACTATTGATACGGACGATCACGCCTGCCGTCTTGGCGTTCTCGAACGCCGCGCGCAAGCCGGTGACCACGCGGTCGGCGCTTGCATCACTCCCAGCCGCGATAATGCCATTCACCTCGACCAGCGCGGTATGGCGTCCACCGGTCGTCGTCATGCTGTCCCAGCCGTCGGACCGATAGGCGAATAGAATGCCAAACAGATAGATGAAGACAAGCACCTTGAACAGGATGCCCCAGCGTCGGGTCCGGCGCTGCTCGTTGAGTGCGGCGAAGGCGAGGCGGTTTACCAGATCCCGTTCCCAGTGCGCGTCGCGCCCGGCTTTATCGTCCGTGCCGGACGGTTGTTTCGGGTCGCCGTACTTCGCCTCGTTCGAAGACCAGTCATCATTCATCGCCAACCAACTCCCAAAAGTCTCAGTCGCTGCCGGTCAATGCGGCAGGAACGTCCGCCTGTCCGCGCTCGGCCAGCCAATCGCTCAATTCAGTGAATCGATCCAGGCAGGTCAGCGGCGCATGCTGCGCCAGTCGCGCCCATTCGTGCACCCCGTAGGAGACGGCCACCGGATGCGCCTGGGCGTTGCGCGCCATTGCCATATCGTATTCGGTGTCGCCGATCATGATCGTTTGATCGGGCGCGATATCCAGCTCCGTCATGATCTGCTCGAGCATCATCGGGTGCGGCTTGGAACGGGTTTCATCCGAGCAGCGGGTTGCGTCGAACAGGCCGCCCAGACCGGTTTCGTCCAGCACCTTGTCCAGCCCGCAACGCCCTTTGCCGGTCGCGACGGCCAGCCGAAAGCCCTCGTCCTTGAGCAACTGCAGGGTGTCTTCGACGCCAGGAAACAGCTGCGACCGCTGGTTGCCGGCCAGCCAGTGTTCGCGGTACCGATCGGCCAGGGTGCGCACCAGGCTGGCATCGGCTTCGGGATACAACCCGAGTACCGCCTCGTGCAGACCAAGCCCGATGATGTTCTTTACCTGGTCGGCACTGCGCGGTTCCAAGGCCAGACTGGCGATCGCGAATTGCATGCACGACACGATATGGGCCTCGGAATCCATCAGGGTCCCGTCCCAATCGAAGACCAGCAGCTTGATATCGACCATGTCCGACCCTGTGCTTTGCGGTAATCCCGCGTCATTGTACCCCGACGTCATCGGCTTGACCGTTCCATTCTTCAGCTCACGCGACGGGCATGACCGAGGCGCTCCAGGATGGCGCGCAATTCCTCGGGAAGCGGCGCACTGACATGGACCTCGCGGCCGCTCAGTGGATCGGCGAAGCCCAGGTTCTGGGCGTGCAGGAACACCCGCTTGAGTCCCAGTTCGCGCATGCGCCGATTGAACTCGGCATCGCCGTACTTTTCGTCGCCGGCCAGGGGGTGTCCGACATGTGCCGCATGGACGCGGATCTGGTGGGTACGACCGGTACCCAGATCGACCTCGACCAGACTGGCCTGGTCGAATACCTCGACCGGTCGGAATCTCGAATCCGCCGCCTTGCCCGTGGCATCGACCGTCACGATGCGCTCGCCACCCCGGGTCTGGCCTTTCAGCAGCGGCGCCTCGATCAACCGGTCGCCGCGTTCCCAGCGGCCGCGCACCAGCGCGAGGTAGCGCTTTTCCACCGCGCCCTGTCTGAGCAGGTCATGCAGGCTGCGCAGCTCGCTGCGCTTTTTTGCAATCATCAGACAGCCCGAGGTTTCCCGGTCCAACCGATGGACCAGTTCCAGGAAATGCGCCTCCGGCCGCGCGGCGCGCAATGCCTCGATCACGCCGAAACTGAGCCCGCTGCCGCCGTGGACCGCCATCCCCGCCGGTTTATCGATCACCAGGAGGCGCTCGTCCTCATACAAGATCCGCTGCGCCAGCCGATCGCCCGGCCCCTCGCCGAGCGCCCGCCCGGCCGGCGCGGCGACCCGTACCGGCGGCACCCGGACCTGATCGCCCGCCTGAATCCGATATTCGGGTTTGCTGCGGCCCTTGTTCACCCGCACCTCGCCGCGCCGCAGAATCCGATAGATGAGGCTGCGCGGCACACCCTTCAAGTGGCGCATTAAATAGTTGTCGATACGCTGCCCGGCGTCTTCGCTGCCGACCTCGAGCACGCGGACGCCATTACTGACCGGACCGGGGGGAACTCTCATGCGCGCATCATATCAACAACAGTGTGTTTATCAGCCGCCATCCAGGCGGAATACGAAAAAAATGCCCTAACCGATTGATGGGCGTTGGGATAGTTGTTATATTGCGGCACGCGTGTCCGATTCGTGGCTCCAGGAAGAGCCGTGCCGGATGAAGGACGCCAATCGTGGCACGCACGAGTTTCCTACGTATCCGGATCGCCTCGATCCCGAGTCTGCTTACCGTCGCGGACGCGGGATGACCCAGGGATCTGCGCTGTGCGCCCCGAGTGCTGGATTGTTCTCTCAGCTGATGTTCGGAAAGCGCGTACGCAGATCGCCCGGCGAGCGGATGCGCAATGTGGTACGGCGACAGGTTTACATCCTGAATTCATGATTATCAGCGCTCCCATGTTCACGAACGGCGCCCGCTACGGCGAACAGGTTTTGTTCCTGTTGGCCCATTTCAGTCTTGGCCAGATGGTAAGTGCGTTGCTGTGTCCGACGCGCGATTGGTGTTCGGCTGTGCGGTCCCCGGGTGTGCGCGGGTCAGAGCGCCTGCGAGAACTTACCTATGAAAAGAATGCTGATCAACGCAACTCAGCCCGAAGAGTTGCGTGTGGCCCTGGTAGACGGCCAAAAACTCTACGACCTCGACATCGAAGTCCCCTCCCGGGAGCAGAAGAAATCCAATATCTACAAGGGTAAGATCACCCGCGTAGAGCCCAGTCTGGAAGCCGCCTTTATCGACTATGGCGCCGAGCGTCATGGTTTCCTGCCCCTGAAAGAGATCTCCCGCGTCTATTTCGCCGAGGACGCCCGCGAGGGCGGCGGTCGCGTCAAGAGCCGCGATGCGCTTCGGGAAGGTCAGGAGATCGTCGTCCAGGTTGAGAAGGAAGAACGCGGCAGCAAAGGTGCGGCGCTCACCACCTTCGTCAGTCTGGCCGGTCGCTATCTTGTCCTGATGCCGAACAATCCCCGCGCCGGCGGCGTCTCCCGGCGCATCGAAGGCGACGACCGCAGCACCATCCGCGACGCCATGGCCGCACTGAACATCCCCGAGGACATGGGGCTGATCGTGCGCACGGCCGGCGTCGGCCGCAACATCGAAGAGTTGCAGTGGGACCTGGATTACCTGTTGCAGCTCTGGTCGTCCATCGAAACCGCCTCGCAGGAACGCGCCGCACCGTTCCTGATTTACCAGGAAAGCAACGTCATCATCCGCGCCCTGCGCGACAACCTGCGCACCGATGTCGGCGAGATCCTGATCGACGACGCCGACATCTTCGGCAAGGCGCGCGACTTCATGCAGCTGGTGATGCCGCACAACCTGAACAAGCTCAAGCTGTATCAGGATACGGTGCCGCTGTTCTCGCGCTACCAGATCGAAAGCCAGATCGAATCGGCCTTTCAGCGCGAGGTCACCCTGCCCTCGGGCGGCGCCATCGTCATCGACCACACCGAGGCGATGATCTCCATCGATAT
>JBAYTM010000053.1:0-8781 GCA_041675685.1 Thiohalobacteraceae bacterium | reverse complement strand
GCGCAGGGCGAGTTCGCCGGCGTGGCGATGATCCGTGCCTATCACGAGTCGCGCGACGACGCGGCACGCACGGAGATCCTGGTGCCGGATGCGGCGCACGGCACCAATCCCGCGACCGCGACCATGTGCGGTTACAGCGTGCGTGAAATCCCGACCGACAAGCAGGGCGACGTCGATCTCGAGGCGCTCAAGGCCGCGGTCGGTCCGCACACCGCGGGCATCATGCTCACCAATCCCTCGACACTCGGTGTCTTCGAGCGCCGCATTCACGAAATCGCCGGGATCGTGCACGGTGCCGGCGGCCTGCTCTATTACGACGGCGCCAACCTCAATGCGATCCTCGGCAAGGTGCGCCCCGGCGACATGGGCTTCGACGTGATCCACATGAACCTGCACAAGACTTTTTCGACGCCGCACGGCGGCGGCGGTCCGGGCGCGGGTCCGGTCGGGGTGAGCAAGCGTCTGGAACCCTTCCTGCCGGTGCCGATGGTCGGTTACGACGGCGACGAGTATTTCTGGATCACCGAGAAAGACAAGCCGCAGTCGATCGGCCGCTTGTCCGCCTTTATGGGCAACGCCGGCGTGCTGATACGCGCCTACATCTACGCACGCATGCTGGGCCGCGAGGGCATGCATCGCGTCGCCGAATACGCGACCCTGAATGCAAATTACCTGATGGCGCGCCTGCGCGACGCCGGTTTCGATCTGGCGTTTCCGAATCGCCGGGCGACACACGAGTTCATCGTCACGCTGAAGAGGCAGGACAAGGAACTTGGCGTGACCGCGATGGATTTCGCCAAACGCCTGCTCGATTTCGAATATCACGCACCGACCACCTATTTCCCGCTGCTGGTGCCGGAGTGCCTGCTGATCGAACCGAGCGAGACGGAAGCCAAGGAAGATCTGGACGGCTTCGTCGCCGCCATGATCCAGATCCTCGACGAGGCCCGGACCAACCCCGAAATATTGAAAGAGGCGCCACACACCCAACCCGTGCGCCGGCTCGACGATGTGCGGGCGGCTAGGGAGTTGGATTTGGCTTGGGGTGGTTCAGTCGCTGGGTAGCGTTGTCGTTTGATTGTGGCGTTTCTTTCATCTGAGACAAGAGGCAAGAGACAAGAGGCAAAGGGCAAGCCGCGAGGGGCAAGGATGTTCTGATTTGATCGTCATGCCGGCGAAGGCCGGCATCCATGCCGCTGATTCCCATGGATTCCGGCATGCGCCGGAATGACGAAAGAGGATTTATCCCGGGGTCGCGCAAGAGAAATGACGTTACGGTCTTTACTTGCCTCTTGCCTCTTGCCTCTCGCGTCTTGCCCTTTGTCTCTTACATCGAAACTGTCCCGGAGGGACCAAAAAAATGTCAGCTCTAATCTGTGGTTCCTTCGCTTACGACACCATCATGGTGTTTCGCGACCGTTTCAAGAACCACATCCTGCCGGACAAGGTGCATATTCTGAATGTCGCCTTTCACGTGCCCGATATGCGCCGCGAGTTTGGCGGCTGCGCGGCGAACATCGCCTACAACCTGAAGCTGCTTGGTGGCGATCCGCTGCCGATGGGCACGGTCGGTGGCGATTTCACGCCCTATGCCGAGTGGCTCGACAAGCAGGGCATTTCCCGCAAGCACGTCGCGCACGTCGAAGGGACCTACACGGCACAGGCCTTCATCACCACCGATCTCGACGACAACCAGATCATCGCCTTCCACCCGGGCGCCATGGATCACGCGCACCGCAACAGGGTCGAGGACGCGCAGGGCGTCAGCATCGGCATGGTCTCGCCCGACGGCCGCACCGGCATGCTGGAGCACGCGACCCAGTTTGCCGAGGCGGGGATTCCGTTCATCTTCGATCCGGGTCAGGGCCTGCCGTTGTTCGGCGGTGAAGAGCTGCTGGATTTCATTACCAAGGCGACCTACGTCTGCGTCAACGATTACGAATCGCAGTTGATCTGCGACCGCACCGGGCTGTCGCCGCACGAGATCGCCGAACGCGTCGACGCGCTGATCATCACGCGTGGCGCCAAGGGGTCGGAGGTTTACCTGCCGAACAAGCGCCTCGACGTCCCGGCTGCCCAGGCACGCGAGCTGAACGATCCGACCGGCTGTGGCGACGCGTACCGCGCCGGTCTCCTGTACGGCCTGATGAACGGCCTGGACTGGGAGGTCACCGGGCGCATCGCCGCCCTCATGGGCGCCATCAAGATCGAGCGTCACGGCACCCAGAACCACGCCTTCAGCCGCGACGAGTTCGCCGAGCGTTATCGCGAAAGCTTCGGCCACGCACTCGGCTGGTAAAACCCACGCGGCGCAATTGAAGCCGCAGGCCGGTCGCGCTTACAATGGGCGGTGTTTTGGCCGGCCGACCGGATGACCCTGCGGGGCGGGTACTTTTCCGTCGTTTCGCTAAAGCGCGTCGCAACCGGAATGGTTACCGATGGCTTCATCACGGCGCGGGCCGGAATCCAGTGTGTGTCGAGTCGCTGGATTCCCGCTTTCGCGGGAATGACGGGTTGAGTTTTTCTGCCGCGGAGTAACGGACGTAGTTTTCCCGCGGGGAGTGACGGGTTGAGCTCTCCGCCACGGAATGACGGACTAAGTTCTCCAGCGCGGAATGACGGGTTGAATTTTCCCGCCGCGGAATGAAGAGGTATGAACCGGATGGGGCGTGACAAGGCCGTCCGGGTTCCCTGGAACGCCCGATGTGTGCCGTCATTCCGGCGCAGGCCGGAATCCAGTGTGTGTCGAGCCGCTGGATTCCCGCTTTCGCGGGAATGACGGGGTCAGTTTTCCTGCCGCGGAATGGCGGGTGGTTTCTTTCCGCCGCGGAGCGGGGTGCGGGGGGCCGGACGCACCCGTTTCTTAGAGCACCAGGCAACAATCACCTTTCCCGTTCGGAGGTCAGGGTCAGTTGGCATTGAATCTCGCGCTTGCCGCCGTGCTTGCAGCCCTCGCCTCGGCCATCGTCTCCCTTGCGGCGCATCGGCGCATCGGCGTGCTGAAATGGCTGTCGTTCCCGTTGCTCGGCCTGAGCGGCCTCGCCGCCGCGGTTGCCGGCGGCATGGCGCTCGCGGGTGGCGATGCGCAGGTCGCGCAACTCCCGCTCGGCCTGCCCTGGCTGCCCTGGCAGGTCCGGCTGGACGTACTGGCCGGGCTGTTCCTGCTCATCATCGGCATCGTCACCTTCGCGGTCGGCATCTTCGGCCCCGGCTATGTGAGCGAATACGAACACGGCGATCATCCGCTGGTGCAGCTCGGCTTCTTCACCGGGCTGTTCATCGCCGGTATGCAGTTGGTCGTGCTTGCCAACGACGCCTTCATGTTCATGATCGCCTGGGAGCTGATGTCGCTCTCGAGCTACTTCCTGGTGGTGTTCCATCACGAGCAGGCGGCCAACCGCCGCGCCGGTTTCCTGTATTTGCTGATGGCGCACGTCGGCGGCCTGACCATCCTGCTCGGCTACGGCGTGCTCGCGACCTTCGGCGGCGGCTTCGATTTCGACGCCATGCGCGTGGTCGAATTGACGCCGCTTTGGGCCAGCGTCGCCTTCGCGCTCGCCTTCATCGGCTTCGGCATGAAGGCCGGCCTGGTGCCGCTGCATGCCTGGTTGCCCGAGGCGCATCCGGTCGCACCCTCGCATATCTCCGCGCTGATGTCCGGCGTCATGCTCAAGGTCGCCGTATACGGTTTCGTGCGCGTGACCTTCGACCTGATCGGCGAGGTGCAATGGGGCTGGGGCGTGACCGCGTTGCTGGTCGGCAGCGTCTCGGCGCTGCTCGGCATCCTCTATGCCATGCAGCAGAACGACCTGAAGCGCCTGCTGGCGTATTCGTCCATCGAGAACGTCGGCGTGATCTTTCTCGGACTCGGCATGGCGATGGTGTTCATGGGCACGGGCCACGAGGGCTTGGGCGCGATCGCGCTGATCGCGGCATTGTTCCACGCCTTCAACCACGCGCTGTTCAAGAGTCTGTTGTTCCTCGGCGCCGGTAACGTCATTCAACGCACCCACGAACAGAACATGGAGCGCATGGGCGGGCTGCTGACCCGCCTGCCCTATACCGGCGTGTTCTTCCTGATCGGCAGCATGAGCATCGCCTCGCTGCCGCCGTTCAACGGGTTCGCGTCGGAATGGCTGACCTTCCAGGCGGCTCTGCAGGCGGTGGCGCTCGAGAACGGCGTGCTGCGCATCGTGATTCCCTTCACCGCCGCCATGCTCGCGCTGACCGGCGCCCTGTCGGTGGCCTGTTTCGTCAAGGCCTATGGCGTCGTGTTCCTCGGTCAGCCGCGCAGCCGGCGCGCCCGCCACGCCCGCGCCACCGCCTGGGGCATGCGCGGCGCACAGGGCATGCTGGCGCTGTTCTGTCTGCTCGCCGGCGTGTTCCCGAATGTGATGGTCGGCCTGCTTGGGAACGTTTCGCAGTTGCTGACCGGCGCGCGGATGGCCTCGGCGACCCAGCACGGCTGGCTCTGGCTGACGCCGGTATCCTCGACCGAGGCCTCCTACAGCGCGCCGCTGGTACTGATCGGCATCCTGCTCGCCTGGTGGCTGATCTGGCAGCTGCTGCACCCGCGCGGCGCGCGCAGCGTACGCCGCGGCAAGACCTGGGACTGCGGTTTCGGCCCCCTCAATGCGCGCATGCAGTACACCGGGACTTCGTTCGCCATGCCGTTGCGGCGCATCTTCTCGCCGGTCTGGCGCATCGACGAGAAGGTCGAACGCCAGAGCGAGGCCGAAGGCCTGCGCGTGAGCCGGCTGTCGCACCAGCTGCAGGTCAGCGATCATTCCTGGTATGCGCTCTATGAGCCGATCGGCCGCCTCGTGCTGGTGGCGGCGCGGCGCATTGCACGCCTGCAGCAGGGCAACATCCGCGTCTATATCGCGTATTCCTTCTTCACCCTGCTGGTGCTGCTATGGCTGATCTCATGACCTGGGCCGGCTGGTTGCTCGCGCTGTTGCAGGCGGCCCTGTTCGTGGCCGCCGCGCCCTTGCTGACCATCTGGGTGAAGCGCAACAAGTGCTGGTTGCAGAACCGCCGCTCGCCCTCGCTGCTGCAACCCTACCGCGACCTCGCGAAGCTGTTCCGCAAACAGGTGGTGCTGTCCGAGAACGCCTCGCCGCTGTTCCGCAGTGCGCCCTACATTGTCTTCGCGGTGACGGTGTTGGCGGCGGCGACCATCCCGCTGATCTCCACCCAGCTGCCGACCACGGCCATCGCCGACATGATCGTGCTGGTCGGCTTCCTCGCCGTCGTCCGGTTCTTCCTGGCGCTGGCCGGCATGGACGTGGGCACCGCCTTTGGCGGCATGGGCGCCTCGCGCGAGGTGTCGTTGTCGGCGCTCGCCGAGCCCGCCCTGCTGATGGTGATCTTTACCCTGGCGATGTCCGCGCAGAGCACCAATCTGGCAAGCACGGTCCAGTATCTGCACGATGCGGGACTGGTGCTGCGGCCCTCGTTGCTGTTCGCGCTGTTCGGTCTGTTGCTGGTGGCGGTGGCCGAGAGCGGCCGCATCCCGGTCGACAACCCGGCCACGCACCTGGAGCTGACCATGGTCCATGAGGCCATGATCCTCGAGTACAGCGGTCGGCATCTGGCGCTGATGGAATGGGCCGCGCAGCTCAAGCTGATGATCTTCGGCGTGCTGATCGTCAACATCTTCTTTCCCTGGGGCGTCGCCACCGAGCTGAGCGCCGCCGCGTTGCTGATCGGCCTGGTCGCGGTTCTGGTCAAGCTGGCCTTGATCGGCGTGGTGCTCGCGTTCGCCGAGACCGCGCTGGCGAAGATGCGGGTATTCATGGTGCCCCAGTTCCTGAACCTGGCCTTCCTGCTCGCATTGCTGGGAGCCCTGAGTCACGTGATTCTGGAAGTGGATATATGACGATCGCGCAATTCAGCCTGCCGGAACAGCTGGTCCTGATCCTGGCTGCGCTGGTGTTGTTCACCTCCTTCGCCTTGCTGGCGCAGCAGCGCATGCTCGCCTCGATCCACGTGTTCGCCTGGCAGGGCGCGCTGGTCGCCGCCGCCACGGCCATGATCGCCGGCGTCTACGACAAGCACCATCTGTACTTCTCGGCACTCATGACCCTGGGACTCAAGGCGCTGCTGATACCCTGGATGCTGCGGCGTCTGGTGGACCGGCTGGGCATCGCGCACGAAGTCGAAACCGTGGTGCGACCGGCGCTGGTGATGTTGGCCGCCGCCGCGTTGGTGGTGTTCAGTTATTACGTCGCGCTGCCCATCGAAAAACTTTCTTCGCTATCAACCCGCAGCACCATCGCCATCAGCATGGCAGTGGTACTGATCGGCATGTTGATGATGGTTACGCGCAGTCAGGCGGTCAGCCAGGTGATCGGCTTCATGTCGATAGAGAACGGCCTGTTCTTCGCCGCCGTGGTGTCGACGCACGGCATGCCCATGGTGGTCGAGCTCGGCATCGCCTTCGACGTGCTGGTCGCCGCAGTGTTGTTCGGCGTGTTCTTCCTGCAGATCCGCGAGAGTATCGACTCGCTCGATGTCGACCGTCTCAACCGCCTCTCTGAGACCGACGAAATGAACGGGACGCGCGAATGATCGGGCTCTATTTCACGCTGTTGCTGCCGTTCGGCGGCGCGCTGCTGCTGGCGCTGGTGACCAACCCGGCCGTGGCCGGCTGGCTGAATGTCGCCATCTCCGTGGGTACGCTGGTGGCGGCCGTCACGCTTGCGCTGAGCGTGTTGGACCAGGGCCCGCTGCTGAGCCCCGGCGGCTGGTTCTATATCGACGCCTTCAATATCTATCTGGTCGCGCTGACCGCCTTCATCGGCGTCACGACCGCGATCTTCTCGCGCCCGTACATGACCTATGTGCTCAGCGAAGGCTGGGTCCGCCAGCGTCGCATGCGTCTGTATCACGCCATGTACCAGGGCTTCATGACCACCATGTTGCTGGCGCTGACCACCAACAACCTCGGTATCCTCTGGGTGGCGGTGGAGGGCGCGACGCTCGCGACGGTGCTGTTGGTCAGCCTCTACCGCACCCCGGAATCGGTCGAGGCCGCCTGGAAATATTTCGTGCTGTGCGGTGTCGGCATCGCCCAGGCATTGTTCGGTACCGTGCTGGTGTACTTCACGGCCGCACATGTCTTGCAGGCGCCGGATATCGGCCTGAACTGGACCGAGCTGCGCGGGGTGGCGGGGCAGCTCGACCCGACCGTGATGAGCATCGCCTTCGTCTTTCTGCTGGTCGGTTATGGCACCAAGATCGGTCTGGTGCCGCTGCATAACTGGCTTCCGGACGCGCATTCCGAAGGCCCGACGCCGATGTCGGCGGTGCTGTCCGGTCTGTTGTTGAACGTCGGTCTGTATGCCGTAGTGCGCATCAAGATGCTGGTCGATCCCGCGCTCGCGGATCCGTCGTTCGACAACCCGCAACTGGCGGGGCATCTGATGATGGGCTTCGGTCTGCTGTCGTTCCTGGTCGCGGGTCTGTTCCTGCACCGCCAGCAGGACATCAAGCGCATGTTCAGCTATTCGTCGATCGAGCACATGGGGCTGATGACCTTCGCCTTCGGCATCGGCGGGCCGCTGGCGACCTTCGGCGCGCTGCTGCACATGACCGTGCACTCGCTGACCAAATCGGCGATCTTCGTCACCGTCGGTCACGCCACGCACATCGCAGGCACGCAGGCGATCGAGAAGATCCGCGGCCTGATAAAGACCCAGCCGCATGTCGGCTGGGGTCTGTTGCTCGGCACCGCCGCCATCGCCGGGTTTCCGCCCTTCGGCGTGTTCACCAGCGAGTTCATGCTGCTGACCGCGACCATGGAGAGCTGGCCCTGGTTGTCGGTGGTGCTGCTGAGCGGCCTGGCAATCGCCTTTGCCGGCCTGTTCCGCAACATTCATCCGATGGTCTACGGCAGCGTGCCCGAAGGTCAACTGCCGGTGAAGGCCAACATGTTGCCGGTCGCCGTACATCTGATTTTGGTGCTGTGGCTGGGCCTGTCGATCCCGCCGTTCCTGGCGCAATGGTTCGACCAGGCGACACAGTTGATTACCGGGAGTCATTTCCTGTGAGCGCCTACATCGGGTTCCCGGAACTGCTGGAGCGGCTCAAAGCCGAGCACGTGCTGGTGCACGAGGACACCGGCATCGCCCGCATGGGCGACGCGCGCGTGGTCGAACTGGATGCCGAGGACTGGGGCCGCGCCGCCGCCGTGACCGCGAAGCAGGGTCTGCGCTGGGCGGGCGGCTGGGCCGACCTAATCGATGTCGAGATCCAGGTGAATGCCTGTCTGGTGCACCAGGGCGACGTGTTCCTGTTGCGCACCCGCGTGCCGGTCGGCACTCCGGTGCTGCCCTCGCACACGCCGCATTATCCCGGCGCGGATCGCATGGAGCGCCACACCCAGGATATGTACGGCGTGTTCTTCACCGATCATCCGGACCCGCGCCGCTGGGCGCGCCACCATGCCTGGGGCGAGAACGAGTATCCGCTGCGGCCGAGCTTCCCGCTCGCCGGCACGCGCGGCGACAAGCCGGCGCGCACCGATCACGATTATCGCTTCCTCCAGGCACAGGGCGCCGGCGTCTACGAGATCCCGGTCGGTCCGGTGCACGCCGGCATCATCGAGCCGGGGCATTTCCGGTTCACCGCCGTCGGCGAAACCGTGTTGAACCTGGAACAGCGCCTCGGCTACGTGCACAAAGGCACCGAGAAGATCGCCGTCGGCCGCGATGCCGTCGGCGCCGCGCGCCTCGCCGGTCGCGTCTCCGGCGACAGCACCGTCGCCTTTACCTGGGC
>JBAYTM010000052.1:0-8803 GCA_041675685.1 Thiohalobacteraceae bacterium | reverse complement strand
CGATGGTCTACGAGGCGTTGACCGCCGGCGCGGCGGTGGGATTGATCGAAGTGGCTGCCGACGGTGCCGACCGTGTCGCGGAAGGCATCCAGACACTGATCGACACCAACCAGGTGACCAGCTTTTCGCAGTGGCGCGCAGGTGCGGGCCTGAACGCGCCCAAAGCACCTTTCAGTGAGGCTTCGCGCGTTGCCCGGGAAGTCATGCAGCGCTGGTTCGACGACGAACGGCAGCGGTAGTCTCGGCGTGGCAACACAACAAACACGGAAACAGAAATCCGGTGCGTCGCCCTGGCGACCTGCCCAAGGTTGAGTGAATGACATGGCAACGCGTCTAACGGTGGTGCAGATTCTGCCCGCCATGGAGTCCGGCGGCGTGGAGCGCGGCACGGTGGAAGTGGGGGCCGAACTGGTGCGACGCGGACACCGCGCCATCGTCATCTCCGCCGGCGGGCGCATGGTGCACGAGCTTGCGCGGCACAAGGTCGAACACGTCGATTGGACAGTCGGCAAGAAGTCGCTGACGACCCTCCGTTTCATCCGCAGGCTCCGCAAGTTCCTCCGGGACGAACGCGTGGACATCCTGCACGCGCGTTCGCGGCTGCCGGCCTGGATTGCCTATCGCGCCTGGCGTGGCATGGATCCGCGGACACGCCCGCGTTTCGTGACCACCGTGCACGGCTTCTACAGCGTCGGCCGCTATAGCGCGGTGATGACCAAGGGCGAACGGGTGATCTGTGTGTCGTCCTCGGTCAAGGACTACGTCCTTGCGAACTATGCGGGCGTCGACCCGGATAAGCTGCGGGTGATCCACCGTGGCGTCGATCCACAGCTCTATCCCTATGGCTATATGCCCGGTTCATACTGGGTCGCCGATTGGTACCGCCAGTATCCCGCCCTCCAGGAAGACTACGTTGTCACGCTGCCCGCGCGTATTACGCGCTGGAAAGGCCAGGAGGACTTCGTGGAGATCATCGAGGCACTGGTGCAGCGGGGCTTGTCGGTGCGCGGTCTGCTGGTCGGCGATACCCATCCGACCAAACAGGCCTTCGCGCGGGAGATCGAGGCGCTGGTCCGCGAACGCGGTCTTGAGGGCAGGGTGATTATCACTGGTCACCGCGGCGACCTGCGCGAGGTCATGGCCATGTCCGACGTGGTGCTGTCGCTGTCGCGCGATCCGGAGGCCTTCGGGCGCACGACCATCGAGGCGCTGAGCATCGGTCGGCCAGTGTGCGGTTATGCGCACGGCGGTGTGAAGGAGCAGTTGGAAGTGGTGTTCCCCGAGGGTGCGGTGCCGGTCGGCGACAAGCAGGCCGTGGTGGACAGGATCATGCAATGGTACGAGCGCCCGGCTTGCGTCCCGGACACCAAGCGCTTTACCTTGCGGCGCATGCTCGACGCGACCCTCGCGGTCTATGCCGAGCTGGCAGACGCTGAGTCCAGTAAAGGTGCGCATGGATCTTCCGGCGGCGCATGAATCCTAGCCAAGGAATATCGCGATGAGAGTCTTGCACGTTTATTACCAGCAGCTGCGTCGCTATGGAAAGACGCATGTCAGCTGGGCTCAGAAGCTCAACAGTGGACTGATCCGGAACGATCACTACGTGCAGGTGTTCAGCGACCGCGATGTTGCGGCCTTCGAGGCGCCGTTTGGGATTCGCGATCTTGGCAAGGCCAAAGCCAACCGCCGTCTGCTGGAAACGGCGGAGGCGGTCGAGCCTGACCTGGTGATTGCCGGGCACTGCGACTTGATCACCAACCAGACATTGCAACAGCTGCGAAAGCTGCTACCCAACTGCGTCATCGCGCACTGCAACAATGATCCGCTGTTCGTCCCCAGCAATGTGGAACGCATAAAGTCACGTGCCGCTGTGGCCGACGCCGTGTTCGTGTCTACGGGGCGCCGGGAACTCGTCCCGTTCGAGGGGGCGCGAGCGCGCATCTATCACATGCCGAATCCTGTCGACGCGGCAATCGAGGGCTTGGATAACTCGCGCAAAACCGATTTGCCGATCGATCTTTTGTTTTGCAGCAACAGCGACGATTTTACCTCGCGGCTGGAGCGCGTGGGTTGGCTCAGGCGCGAGCTGGGCGACAAGCTGAATTTCAAGACCTATGGAAGCTTCGGCGAACCGCCAGTCTGGGGGCGCGACTACGATCGCGCGCTGCAGGATACGAAAATGGGTCTCAATCTCAATCGCCAGGAAGGCGGGTATTGGTATTCCTCGGCGCGCATGGCGCAATTGGCCGGAAACGGCATCCTGCAGTTCACGCACGTCGGTGCACGTTTTGACGAACTGATGCCGCCGGAATCCATTGTGTACTTCAACGAGTCCGACGATCTGCGCGATGCCATTCTGGAATTCCACCATGACGATGCGAAACGCCAGGCCTGGGCCGGCCGGGCGCGCGACTTCTTTCATCGCGAGATCAATTCCCGGTTGTATGCCCAATACATAGTCGAGGCATCCCTGCAAATACCCTTCTCCTACGACTATGTCTGGGCGCGGGATATAGCATTGGATGGCTCCATGAAATGAAAATCGTGCTGTCCAGGGAGAAGCCCTTTGCGCGCGGCGGGAATCGTCTGTGTTTCGTGCACCCGGAGGATGCGACCAAGTGTATAAAAGTAAAGCGCCCGGATATTTCTCTGGAGGAAAAACGCCGTAAGAAAGGCTTTCCGAGAAATTTGAAGCCGCTTTCCAGCTTTGACGACAATCTCGAGGAACAGCGAGTGATGTCGGCACTGTCGAGGCGCTTCGGCGATGCCGTGTTCTGCAATGTGAGTCGTTGCTATGGGTTCGTAGCGACTGACCTGGGCGAGGGTCTGGTATCCGAGTTGATCCGTGATGGGGATGGCGGGATATCCCATTCCTTAAAGAAATATATCTGGGACGAGGGCTATACGCCTGATTGCCGCAAGGCCGTCGACCGATTGAGCGAGCGGTGGCGGACGCTGGGGATTCCTTCGCGAGACCTGATATTGCATAACCTGGTCGTGCAGCGTCGCGCGGATGGAGGCATCGAGAGGATCGTCGCCATCGACGGGTTGGGCGACCAGGGGATGGTGCCTGTTTCCTGGCAGCCGGCATGGATGCGCCGTTACAAGGCGGGACGGAAGATCGAAAACATGCATGAACGTATAGCGAGTCTCCTCGTGGATCGGGACAAAGGTGTGTTTCCAGGCACCCATGGGCTGCTGCTGCACGACGGGCGAGAGGCGGGCACTTGCTCCACAGGCGGTGACCGTCCATGAGCCGGGGTTCTCCGTCGTGAACGGCGGCGAGATCAGGGTCGCGCAGGTGCTCGCCGGCGCGGAGCATGGCGGGGCCGAGAATTTCTTTACCCGGCTGGTGGCGGGCTTGGGGGGGCATGAGAGTCTTCTGCAGCGCGCCTATGTCCGTGATCACAAGCAGCGCATTTCAACCTTGTGCGCCGCCGGTGTCGAGGCCGAGGTGTTCCGTTTTGGTGGACCGCTGGACCTGTATGGCGCCTGGCGATACAGGAAGGCGTTGCGCCGCTTCCATCCTCACGTAGTCATGACCTGGATGGGTCGCGCGACACGTGCGACGCCACGCGGCGACTATGTACTGGTGAGTCGCCTGGGTCATTATTACAATCTCGAATATTATCGGCACGCCGATTATTGGGTAGCCATTTCCCGGGGCATCTTTGATCACTTGGTGCGGGGTGGCATGCCGCGGGAGCGCGTGTTCTACATCCCGAATTTCGCCGATGAAACACCGGTGCAGGCGCTGAGCCGCAGCGTTTTCGATACGCCTGATGGCGCTCCTCTGGTACTTGCCGCAGGCCGCCTGCATGTCAATAAGGGATTCGACGTGCTGCTGTCCGCATTGACAGAGATGCGGGACGTTTATCTCTGGTTGGCGGGTTCGGGTCCCGAGGAAGCCAGACTGAAAGCGCAGTGCGCTCGATTGGGTCTGGACGGGCGCGTGCGATTCCTTGGCTGGCGCTCCGACGTCACCGCCTTGATGCGTACGGTGGACCTGTTCGTGTGTCCGTCGCGGCACGAAGGCCTGGGTTCCATCGTGCTGGAATCATGGGCGCACGATTGCCCCATCGTGGCCACGGCTTCCCAGGGACCCGCCGAGCTGATTGAGGATGGCGTCACCGGATTGGTGACGCCCGTCGATGATGCCCCTGCGCTGGCTGCCGCCATGAGGCGGGTGTTGAGTGAAGATGATCTCAGGACCGGTTTGGTCGAAACGGCGGCAAGTCACTATCGGGAACAGTTCAGCCGCGCCCATATCCTGTCCGAATATGCGGATCTGTATGCACGGCTTGCGAACGGTCCGGGCCAAGCTTGATAGCGCGCTGTCCCTGGTTGGTCTGTAGGCATGACCGCAACATTCACGACCGCTGACAGGCGGAATATCCCAACAGAAAAATCCGGCGATTGAACAAATGAAGCAGCGCCCCGTCAAGAACTTTATCCGCCGTATCGCGCCAGGTCTGTTCGTCCTCGCGCGAGGACTGAAGCTGATCTACTCTGAAAGGTCATATCTAAAGCAACAGGGCTACTGGCGGTCTGCGCTGCACAAGGCGCCCATGACCCTGGAAGGCGACGCGTTACCCTGGATGAACTATGGCGTCATCGATTTTCTGGCCGAGCGCCTCTGCTCGGATATGCGCATGTTCGAATATGGCAGCGGCTACTCAACCAGATTTTATGCCACCCGTGTCCAGTCGGTCATCTCCGTGGAGCATAATCGGGGATGGTTCGAAAGGATGGCGGAAGTTCTGCCGGACAATGTGAGTCTGCGGTATGCGCCATCGGCAGACGCTGATGAGTATATAGCGGCTGCCGTCCATACCGGCCAGAAATTCGATTTCATAGTGGTCGATGGGCGGAATCGCGTTGCCTGTATCATGAGCGCTGTCGCCGCACTGCGTGACGATGGTGTGATGCTGCTCGACGATTCCAGGCGGGAGCGTTACCAGAGCGGTGTCCGATATCTCCTGGAAAACGGGTTCAGGCAGATACGATTCTGTGGCCTGAAGCCCGGTAGCATCGAGTCCTATTGCACATCGATCTTCTACCGTCCAGGTAACCGCTTTGGCATTTAGCCGGTACGGCGTTCGGATTCACTCGATCCAGATGCTTGCGATCTACCGACGTCGTGCTCCGTCATCCTGGTTTGTTGCTGTCGCATGTCGAGCAGAGAAAATATGGCAATGCTCAAAACGATTGCGAAAATGCCCTGAATCATTTCGTTACTGTAGATGGAGCCGCTGAACAGGCCAAAAAGGCAGAGCAGAAAAAGCAATGGCAGCGCGATGGTCTTCTCCGGGTTCGTCGATGCAATCAGTATTCTTATTACCGCAGCGATGCATACCAGCAGCGCAGTCAATCCGATGAGTCCCGAGCGCAGTAAGGTATCCAGATAGATGTTGTGCGCGCCGTAACCCGTGTCTCCCCACGGGAAGCGCGCTATCGCCCGTGATGGTAAACCGAGCAGCGGGTTTTCTGCCGCCTGTTTCAGGTAATACGTCCAAATTTCCAGGCGTATGTCTCCCCTACTCGCCTGGCTGAACCGTTGGGTAAGGGTTGTCATGAAGTCCGCCTGTGTGAACAGGTATGCAAGCGTGATGACCGCGATGCTGATCGCCGACAAGGGGATCAGATAATCCCTGGGCTTGAAGCCGTAGAGTTTTCTGCAATGCCAGAGCAGCATCAGCAAGAGGGTTGTTACCAGGCCAAGTACTGCGCTGCGGCTACCGGATGCGAGGCAGGCGACGATAAAAACCCAGGCAAAGATTACCGCAACCAGTTGCTCGCCCCTCCTGGCGGCGCCCAACAACAGGTGCACGGAAACCAGGGTGGCGGCCGCCATCAGCAATCCGAACGGGTTCGGGTTGAAAACCAACCCGGCCGCTCTCCCTCCCCAGTCCCGGCCGTCAAGCGGCATATCCGTCATCAGGCTGAGCAGTCCGGTGATGGCGTACAGCATGGCAATGCCCAGCAGCATGTATTGCAGTTTTTTCTGCGATACGCCGCTGGCAATGCAGGCCGTGGCGAGTGCGCTGGGAAACAAGGCAAGCCTCCAGAAGGCTGAAAATGGCTCCTTGCTGAAGCCGGTGTGCGCCGAAAGCACATAAAGGATCTCGCTGACCAAGACCGGCAGGCATAGCAGTAGCGTCAGCGGCAATAGCGTATATGGCGCATGCTCGCGCAACAGTGTTCTTGTCCCCTTCAGGGCCAAGACGGAGAGCGGCAAAAGGTACAGGCTCAGCTGGAACAGTACCCCCTTGGTCGGGAAGGTGAGTAGCCACAGGGCAATGAGCGTGATAAGAAAATACCGTGCGCGGGTAGATAGGTGCGGATCGTGCGTAGATCTCATGTTAGGTTCTTGCTGCCTATTTCGTTCAAAGTGATTTCCGATGTTCAGGGCGGCGAGTGCCGCTCTGTCATTGTCCTCAGTAAAGCCGCTGCTGCCCGGCCGGGCGCGTTTTGAAGCGCCGATGCACCCAGAGATACTGGGCCGGCACCTTGCGGATCTCGGTCTCGATAAGATCGTTGATACGCTGGGTGTCGGCGGCTTCGTCGTCAGACGGGAAGTTCTCGAGTGCCGGATACACCCGCAGCCGGTAGCCGGCAGCGCCCGGTAACCGCTCCGGGAAGAACGGCACCACCTTCGCACCGCTGATGCGGGCCAGCCTCGTCGTGGCGGTGATGGTCGAGGCGGAAATGCCGAAGAACGACACGAAGATGCTGTGCTCACGCCCGTAATTCTGGTCCGGCGCGTACCACACCGGCATATTGGCCTTGAGGCTCTTCAGCATGCCGCGCATGTCGTCGCGCGGGATGGCCTTCTCGAAATGGCGTTCGCGCGCGCGCTGCATCACCGCCTCGAAGGCGGCATTCTTGTGGCGCCGGTAGAGCACGTGAAACGGCGCGTGCAAAGATAGCAGGCGGCCGCCGATCTCCAGGGTGGTGAAGTGCGCCGACAGGAGAATCACGCCGCGGCCCGCAGCGAGCGCGACATGCAGATGCTCTTGGCCTTCGACCTGTGCCAGGCCGCGTAGCCGGCTTTCCGGGGTCCACCAGCTCATCGCAGTCTCGATCACCCCGAGTCCGAGCGAGCGAAAGTGCTCCCGCAGCAAGGCGCGGCGTGCGTACCGGTCCAGTTCCGGGAAACACAGGCCGAGGTTGATCCGCGCGATGCGCCGACGGCGCCGCATGAGATGGTACGCGACCATACCGAGCGCGCGACCGAGCGCCAGCTGCGCGCGGAAAGGCAACTGTGCGACCAGCCAGCCGAACACCATGCCGATATGCACGGGCCAGTAGCGGGGCGACCATAACGAGAGGGCGGCGGGCGTATTAGTCACAGGCGATTCCGGGATCAGCTGCACAGTGTACCGATCGATCCGCTGTCCTGACAGGGCCGCGGCCGCAAAATCGTCGCAATCATTCAGGACGGTGGCGGTCACCTCGGGGCGGCCGCGGGGTTGACCACGCCTCCCCGGAATGATGAGGCGGAGAGGTGAGTCATGTGGTGGCGCGTGCGCGGACGGCGGCGAGCAAACGGAATTCGAGCGCACGTACTTCGCGCCCACACGCCGTCTCCGGTGCCATAGCTGCGATCCCGCTCCGTGGTATGATTCAGCCCGGTTCCCGGACCTCGCTGCGCATGAGATTACACATCCCAGCCTTCGAAAAGGCCAATGTCCTGGTGGTCGGCGACGTGATGCTCGACCGCTATTGGCACGGCGCGACCTCGCGCATCTCGCCCGAAGCGCCGGTGCCGGTGGTGCATGTGCGCCACAACGAGGAGCGCCCCGGTGGCGTCGGCAACGTCGCCCTGAACATCGCCGCGCTGCAGGCGCGCAGCATAGTCATCGGCCTGACCGGCGACGATGAACCTGCCGACTGCCTCGTGCGTAGTCTCCAGGCCGCCGGCGTGATCTGCCGCTTCCAGCGCCTCGCCGGTGTCGCGACGATCACCAAGCTCCGCATCATCAGTCGCCATCAGCAGTTGATCCGCCTGGATTTCGAGGACGGCTTCGAGGATTTCGACACAGCCGCGCTGCTGTGCGACTACCGGGCGGCGCTGGGTTCATGCGGCGCGGTGGTGATCTCCGATTACGGCAAGGGCACCCTCAAGCCGCTGCGCACGCTTATCGACGAGGCGCGCGCCGCCGGCAAGCCGGTGCTGGTCGACCCCAAGCGTAATGACTTTGCGCCTTATGCAGGCGCAAGTGTGATAACGCCCAACCTGCTGGAATTCGAATCGGTGGTCGGCGGCTGTCGCAGCGAGGCCGAACTGGTCGAAAAGGGCCTTGAATTGATCGGCCGGCACGAGATCGATGCCTTACTGATCACGCGCGGCGAGCAGGGTATGACGCTGTTGCGCGCGGGTCAGCCGGAATTGCATCTGCCCGCGCAGGCGCGCGAGGTCTTCGACGTGACCGGTGCGGGCGACACGGTGATCGCGGTGCTGGCCGCGGCGCTGGCGTCCGGTGAAGGTCTGCCCGAGGCGACCGCCCTGGCCAATATCGCCGCAGGTATCGTAGTCGCCAAGCTGGGTACGGCGACGGCGTCGATCCCGGAAATCCGACGCGCCATTGCCGGACGGCGCGAGGCGGGTTACGGCCTCATGAGCGAGGAGCAACTGCTCACTGCGGTCGACGAGGCGCGCACCCAGGGCGAGCGCATCGTCATGACCAACGGCTGTTTCGATATTTTGCACGCCGGGCATGTGAGCTATCTCGCCCAGGCGCGTCGACTGGGTGACCGTCTGATCGTCGCCGTCAACGACGATGAGTCGGTGCGACGCTTG
>JBAYTM010000051.1:0-8830 GCA_041675685.1 Thiohalobacteraceae bacterium | reverse complement strand
CACAGCGGCAGGCGCCAGGCTGTGGTATTGCAGCGGCAATTCCGCCAGTCGGCGCGCCGCCGAAAGCAGCACCGGGTCGGACCCGTCGACCATGAGCTGCACGGCGGGGCGCGTGCCGCGCTGCAGCCGTTGACCGAAATCCGCCGGGATGAACAGGCCGACCGCGATTTCGCCGCGGCGCAGCAGCGTCTCCAGTTCCTGCGCGGTCGCGACCCTGGCGACGATATCGATCACCTGCGAGGCCTGCGCGTCCTGCACCAGGATGCGCGAGAGTTGCGTGCCCGCCTGATCGGCCACACCCGCGCGCAGGTGGCGAAGATCGGTGTTGATCGCATAACCGAACAGGACGATCTGCATGATGGGTATGCCGACGATCATGCCGAAGGTGAGGCGGTCGCGGCGCAATTGCCGCACCTCTTTGTGCAGGATCGCGAACAGGCGGGTGAAGCAATTCACCCCGCGCCTCCGGCGTAACGGCCCTGGGTGGCGGCGACGAAGACGTCTTCGAGACTCGGTCGCGCGACCTGGGTGTCGGCGTTGATGCCTCTGGCATGCAAGGCACGCCGCAAATATCCGGCGGGGTCTTCGAGCTGTGGATCGACCAGTGCGCGCAGGCGCACACCGAGCTGGGTGACCGACAGGACGTTCTCTACGGCGTGCAGGATCCCGCGCGCGCCTGCGGCATCCGCGCTCTCGACCTCCACGACGGTGGCACCGATCCCTGCCTCCAGCTGCCGGGGTGTGCCTTCGGCCACCACTGCGCCGCGGTCCAGGATCGCCAATGCATGGCAGCGCTCGGCCTCGTCCATGTAATGGGTCGACACCAGGATGGTAGTGCCGGCGGCACTGAGTTCGAACAGCGTTTCCCAGAAGGCGCGCCGGCTTTGCGGGTCGACTGCGCTGGTCGGTTCGTCCAGCAGCAGCAGATCCGGCTCGTGCAGGGTTGCGGCCGCAAGGGCCAGACGCTGGCGCTGGCCGCCACTAAGCGTGCCGGCGCGTTGTCCGTCGATGTCAGCGAGCAGATACTGATCGAGCAACGCGCGGATGCGCTCGGCACGGCGCCGGCGTGGCAGACAATAGATTTCGGCGATGAACTGCAGGTTTTCGCGGACGCTCAAATCCTCGTAGAGCGAAAAGCGTTGCGTCATGTAGCCGATCCGGTGTTTCAGCGTCTCGGCCTGCCCCGGGACGCGCAGCCCCAGCACCTCGGCGCTCCCGGCACTCGGTGTCAGCAGCCCGCAGAGCATGCGGATCGTCGTCGATTTTCCGGAACCGTTCGGGCCGAGAAAGCCGTAAATGCTCGCCCGCGGAATATCGAGGTCGACGTTGTCGACGGCGAGCGTCGTCCCGAAGTGGCGGCTGAGGCCGCGGGCGCGGATGGCGAGATCCTCTCCGTGCATGCCGCGCCTCAGTCCTGTGCGGCCGCGGCCGGAAACCGCGCCTGCACGGGCACGCCGGCGGGCAAGGTGCGGTCGCCCGGTTCGATATCGATCTCGGCGACATAGCTCAGGCGGCCGCGGTCCTGTTCGGTCAAGGCGAAGTAGGGCGTGAAACTGGGATCAGCGGAAATCTTGCGCACGGCGCCCTCGAACGTCTCGTCGAGGCCGTCGATGTCGACCTGCGCGCGGCTGCCGGGAACCAGATGCACGCGCAAAGGCTCGGGTACATAGACGCGCGCGTAGGGCCGCGCGCCGCTCAGGATCACTGCGATCACTGCGCCCGCGGCGGGACGTTCACCGACCCTGAACGGCAGTTCGTCGAGCCGTCCGGCGACCGGGGCACGCACCGTGGCATGGGCGAGATCGAGCCGCGCGGATTCCAGCTCGGCCGTCGCCACGGCAAGCGCCTGGCGCACTTGGTCGCGTTCTTCCTGTGTAGCGCCCTGTTCGAGTTCGTCGAGACTGGCGCGCGCCGCATCCCGCTCGGCGCGGGCGGTGACCACCGCGGTGCGCACCTGGTCGACACGTTCGGGGGCGATCAGGCGCCGCTCCAGCAAGCCGGTCAGCCGCTGCAATTCGCGTTGCTGAAACTGGAGAGCTTCTTCGGCGCCGGCCAGGCGCGCGCGGCCCAGCGCGATACGCTCGTCGCGGGTGCCGCGCTCGAGTTCCGCGAGCCGGGCGGCGGCCTGAGCGCGCGCCGCGTCCGCGGCCCGTACGCGGGCCTGCAGGCGGCGATCGTCCAGGCGCAACAGCAGTTGATCGCGTTCGACCAAGACACCTTCCTGCGTCTCCCAGGCGACCACCGGTTCGGCGACCCGCGCAGTCAGTTCGATGCGGTGCCATTCCAGCGTACCGACCGCGACGAGGTCGTCGGGCACGTCGTTGCAGCCGGCCAGCAGACCCGCCACCGTGGCAACCAGGAAGCGGATACATCGCATCGAGAACGGACTCCCGGTGTCGGCCATCAGTAAAAACTTCGCAGCTTCAACTCCGCCGGGCTCGGATTCAGGTACAGCTGTCCGGCAATGTAGTCGTTTGGATGTTTGCGGAAGTGGTGTTTGAGCAGGGTGATGGGCACGACGCGCGGAAGTCTGCCGAGGCGGTATTCTTCGATCAGTTGCAGCAGTTCCTGTTTGTCTTCGCGGCTAAGCCGGGTCTTGAGATATCCCAGAATGTGCATCAACACGTTGGTGTGCCTGCGCGGCGTGGCGCGATGGCGCAGCGCCGCCATGAGCGCCGCCGCGTACTCGGCGGCCAGTTCCGCGATCGGACGGGTCCCGGCGGTGGCCACCAGCCGTCCCAGTGCGCGACAGTGTTCGGTGCCATGCGCCATCAGCACCAGTTTGTGTCGGGTGTGGAATTCCACCAGGGTCCCGGCGGTCAGGTTGCGGCGGTCGAGCGTGCGCCAGCGGTGATAGACGAACACGCGTTCCAGGAAGTTGTCCCGCAACAGCGGGTCGCCGAGGCGTCCTTCCTCTTCGACCGGCAGCAAGGGTTGCGCGCGCATGATCTCGCGCGCGTACAGACCTACGCCCTGCCTGTTGCCGCCGCTTGCGCCGTCGTACAGTGGGACGCGCTCCATGCCGCACGACGGCGATTTGCTCTTGAAGATGTAGCCGCCAAGGTCGTTCAATCTTGCGGCAGTCTGCTTGCCGTAGTGCACGAGCCGGTCGGTGACATCAAGGTCGGGCATTTTCACACCGACGGCGCGCGGTGCCGCAGGGTTGCCCACCAGCCGGATGGGCGGGCGCGGCACGCCCAGACCTATACCGACTTCCGGACAGACCGGCACGAATTCGAACACTTCGCCCAGCGTGGCGCTGACATAATGATCTTGCTTGTGGTTGCCGTCGAACCGCACCCGCTCCCCCAGCAGACAACTGCTGATGCCGATGCGGATGCGAGGTTCCATATCTTGGCTCATGGCTTGTGTTTCTGGAAAACAACTATGACCACAAAGGACACGGAGGACACAAAGTAAAAATCATGCGCGCTCTGCGGGAAAGTCCAATGTGCCACCGCGGCACTGGGCCAACGTACAGTGCCAAGCCCACGGACTTCGAGGCACTGCGCCATTGCATTAATATGATGTCTTTGTGCGCTTTCGTGTCCTTGGTGGTTGAAGTACGCCTTTATTACCGCTCCGCCCCGAGTTCGCGCGCACGTCGCAGCCGCTCCTGATGACGCTGCGCGTCCTGCTCCGCATCCCAGCCGCTGACTTCCGGCCAGCCGCAGGCCTGTTCTTCGATGATGCGGGCGAGGGCGGCAATGTGTTCGGGGCTATCGTTCAAGGCGGGGATGTATGCGTAGGTCTTGCCGCCGGCCTTCAGAAAGAAGTCGCGGTTCTGTTGGGCGATCTCCTCGAGCGTCTCCAGGCAGTCGGCGGAAAAGCCGGGACAGACGACCTGCACGCGTTCGACGCCGGCCTTGCCCCAGGCCTTCAAGGTCTTGTCGGTGTAGGGTTTGAGCCATTCCTCACGACCGAAGCGCGACTGGAAGGCCAGTTGCCATTGGTCGGCGGACAGGCCGAGGCGCTCGGCGATCAGGCGCGCGGTCGCGTGGCATTCGCAATGATAGGGATCGCCGGCAAGCAGATAGCGTTTGGGAAGGCCGTGAAACGAGAACAGCAGCTTCGCGGCCCCCGGGTGTCGGACGCGGTGTGCGCGGATGCTGTCGGCCACGGCATCGAGGTAGGCGGGATGGTCGTGATAGCGCATGACGAAGCGCAATTCGGGCACGCGCCGCCAAGTACGCAGCGCGTCGCTCAGGGCGTCGAAGGTGGACGCGGTGGTGGTGGCGGAATACTGCGGATACAGCGGCAGCACGAGCAGACGCTGCACGTTCGCCGCGCGCAGCTCATCGAGCGCACTCGTGATCGAGGGGTTGCCGTAGCGCATGCCGAGGGCCACGACGACCGGACCCGGTAGACGCGCTTGCAAGATCTCCTGCAAGGCCGTCGCCTGACGGCGCGAGATGGCCAGCAGCGGGGAACCCGCGTCGGTCCAGACCGAGGCATAGGCGTGCGCGGCGCGGCGCGGCCGGATACGCAGAATGACGCCGTGCAGGATCAGCCACCAGAGCGGACGCGGCGTTTCCACCACGCGCGGGTCCCACAGAAATTCACCCAGGTAACGGCGCAGCGCCTCGGGCGTCGGTGCATCGGGTGTGCCGAGGTTGGTGACCAATACGCCCAGGGTCTCCGGGCGATCGTGCGCAAAATCGGGAGTGCCGGAGTAGCGGGTCATCGGTGCACGGCTGCGCTATGGCTGATAGACGCAGCGAGTATACCGGGAGGCAGTGCAAAGGCGAAGGCAAGCGGTAGTGGAGAAGAAAGAAGCGCCGCCGTCGGCGTGGGGCACGTTGTCTTAGGCGGTTTCCGAATGCAATGGCGGCGCGGCGGCCTCCTGTGGGTCGCGTAGCAGATACTGGATCTTGACGACCTTGTCCATCTGCTCCTGGAACACGTCCAGACAGCGTGGGTCGAAATGCCGGCCACGCATGCGGTCCATGAACTGGATGGCGTCGTTGGACGACCAAGCGCGCTTGTACGGGCGCGCCGAGGTGAGCGCATCGTAAACGTCGGCGACGGCGACGATGCGCGCCGGCAACGGGATGGACTCACCGGTGAGGCCATGCGGGTAGCCGCTGCCGTTGAAGCATTCGTGATGCGCCAGCGCGATCACCGCGCCCATCTGCAGGTAGGGCGAAGGGCTGTCTTTGAGGATCTCGTAACCGATCAGGGTGTGTTGCTTCATGATCGCGAATTCGTTCTCAGGCAGGCGACTGGGCTTGAGCAGGATGTGGTCCGGCACACCGATCTTGCCGATATCGTGCATCGGCGCGGCCAGCTCGATGACCTCGGCCTCTGCGCGCGGCAGACCCAGGCCGTCGGCGATGAGGCGCGCATATTTGGCCATGCGGATGACATGATTGCCGGTGATCTGATCGCGGTATTCGCCGCACTTCGCCAACCGCAGGAGTGTCTCCTGCTCGCGCACGCGGATTGCGCCGACGGTCTCTTCGACCTGCCGTTCCAGCCAGCGGGCACGGTCCTGGATGATGCGGTGCTGCTCGTACTGGGTGAGCAGATTTCGGCAGCGGGCGCGGCACTCGACCTGATCCACCGGCCGCGTCAGGGAGTCGGTTGCGCCGGCCTCCAAAGCGGCATAACGGGCGTCGCGCTCGTCGTGCGCCGTGACTATGACCAAGGGCAGGTGTTTGCAGCTGGGCAAGGCGCGCACGCGGCGTATGAAATTGACGCCGTCGAGGTCGGGCATATCGTAGTCGACCAAGACCAGGTCGGCGGCGTGCCAGCCGAGCCAGCGCAAGGCGTCGTGTGGCGAGGCGAAGGCTTCCACTTGAATGAGGCTATCGAAGGAATGGGCGAGTTCCGCCAGCATCTGCCGGCTGTTGAACTGGTCGTCAATGACTAAGATGGTCCCCATGCAGGCCCCCATGCCTAAAATGACTGCTCCTGGGCCCCGGCTCCCTCCGCGGGCGGAAAAACGGCGACCTCCCTGTCGCGCGGTCCGTCCTGGACCTTATGCTGGAGCGAAATGCTTGTTATAACTCGCTGATCGCCGTCGGTTATTGTCTTGTTCCGGCGTGCAGGATTCTATAGCGGCACTGAAAAGTCCAACTTAAACGCCTGATTCCGTTCGGCCGGGCAGCGTAGAATGACGCCGAACCCAACGAGGAGCCGTATCCATGACCCAGCAGAATTCGCAGCAATCCACGGGCAACCCGGGCGGTAAGCCCTCGCTGATCCAGGTCTTCGGCAGCGTGCTGTCCAGCATGTTCGGCGTGCAGAGCGGCCGCAAGCACGCGAATGATTTCGCGCACGGACAGCCCTGGGTCTACGTGGTGGTGGGCCTCGCGGTGACGGCGGCGTTCGTGTTGACGGTCTGGTTCGTGGTGCGCACGGTACTCAAGTCGGCCGGCGTTTGAGTGCGCCGGCGATCTGGCTCACAACCACTTCTTGCGCCGGAAAAAAAACAACAGGCCGCCGGCCACGCCGAGCATGGTCAGCAGGACCAGCGGGTAGCCGTAATACCAACGCAGTTCCGGCATCGCCCAGGGGCTCGCGTCGTGGCTGAAGTTCATGCCATAGACGCCGGCGATAAAGGTCAGCGGAATAAAAATGGTCGCAATGATGGTAAGCACGCGCATGACGTCGTTGGTGCGGTTGCCGATGCTCGAAAGATATACGTCGAGCATACTGGTCGCCATGTCCCGATAGGTTTCGAGCAGGTCCATGATCTGGACCGTGTGGTCGTAACAATCGCGCAAATAGACCTGCGTCTCCGCCGTAATCCCGATCTGTTCTTCGCGCAGCAAGGCCGTGATGACTTCACGCTGCGGCCAAAGACTCCGGCGCAGTAACAGCAATTCCCGTTTCAATCGGTGGATGCGCGCCATGGTTTCCCGATCGGGGCAATCCAGCAACTCATCCTCCAATTCCTCGATGGTCTCGCCGAATCGTTCGAACATCGGGAAGCCGGCGTCGATGACGACGTCCAACAGGGTGTAGAGCAGATAATCGGCGCCGCGCGCGCGGAATCGCCCCGTCGAGGTACGCAGGCGGCGGCGCACCGGCTCGAACGGATCCTGCGCCGCCCGGCAGAAGCTGACCACGAGCTTGTGGCCGAAGAACAGGCTGATCTGCTCGGTCGCGATACCGCCGTTGCGGAACTCGGGCAGGTTGACGACGATGAAATCCTGCTCGTCGTAACTGTCCAGCTTGGGACGTTGTCCGGAGTTCATCACGTCTTCCAACGCGAGTGGATGCAGTTCGAAGAGTTCGCCCAGATGACGCAGGGTCTCCGCGGCGACGTCGCCCTGGACGTGGATCCAGGTCACCGACTCGCGCTTCAGATAGGGTCGGCAGTCGGCCGCCGTCAGCAGCTGATGTTCGATGAACTCTTCGGGGGTGTAATCGACGAGGCTGATGCGGATCGGCCGCGGCTCTCTTTCCGCGGGCCGTTCCGTCAAGGTCCCGGGGGCCGTGCCGGGCGGATGGTAGGTCTTGTTGAAGTAACCCACGGAGCGCTTCCCTTCGGCCTAAGGCCGGCATGAGGACGGGCAGTGGGGAACCATAGCAGATCGCGATTTGGAAGTTGAGGCGCGGCGCTTTGTCGGGGCGGTGCGCGCCTCGTAAAGTCGCTGCAAGGCGCCTAGGCGGCCGCCGGTTCGTCTTCCTGAACGAGCGCTTCGCGACTGCGGCGTTGCAGCACGTGACATTCCAGGAACACCCGTGCCGTGCAATGGCTGCAAGCGGGCCGATCGAGGCGTTCGAAGATCGCCGCGAGGGCGTCGTACTTGGAGGCAAAGATGTGATCTTCGCCGAGTTCGTCGAGAAATCCTCCGCGAGCGAGGAAGTCGCGGACCTGTTTCTTGAGCCCGCTGAGATAAAGGTCCCCGCCCAGACGCCGACGACGACGCACCTCGTCGATCAGGGTTTCCGCGCCCGCCGCGTCGATGAAGTTGATGCCATTGGCGATGATCAGGAGATGGCGCTGCTGCGGCGAGGCCTCGCCCAGACGTTGCAGCGACTCGGCGACGTGATTGACGGCACCGAAGAACAATGAGCCGTCGATGCGGACGATTTTTGCTTGCGGGCAGGACGGCAGGCCTTTGTGCGTGACGTTGGCGAGCTTGCGTTTGTCATCGTAAGGGTCGGGCGCGAGTTCGACGATGCGCGGTTTGGAGGTGCGGTTCAAATACAGCACCAAGGACAGGAAGACGCCCAGATAGATGGCGAACTCCAACTCCAGAAACAGCGTCGCGAAGAAGGTCGTCGCCAGTACGCTGCCCTCGGCAGGCCCGAACCGGATCAGCTTTCCAATGTGATGGAAGTCGACCAGGTTGTACGCCACCAGCAGGATGATGCCGCCCATGGCCGGAATTGGCAGGTAAGCGGTCAAGGGCGCCATGGTCAGCACGATGAGCGCCAGCAGCCCGGCGGCGAAAATCGCCGCCAAGGGGGTTTGGGCGCCGACCTGGAAGTTGATGCCCGAGCGCGTGAAACTGCCGGAACCCGCGTAACTGGAGAAAAAGCTGCCGACCAGGTTGGAGAGTCCCTGGCCGACGAATTCCTGATTACCGTCGATGCGTTGATGCGAACGCGTCCCGATGGAGCGCGCGATGGAGACGGCCTCGATCAGGCCCAGCAATGCGACCGCCAAGGCGCTGGGCGCCAGCGCCTTGATGCTTGCCATACTGAAGTCCGGTGCGGACAACGGCGGCAGTTGCGCCGGCAGTTGACCGAGCAGACGCACGCCCTGTTGCGCGCCGCCCAGGGCCAGGCTCACCAGACTACCGACGATCATGGCGATCAGCATACCCGGCCAACGTGGGGCATACCTGCGCAACAGGACGGCGCTGGCCAGGGT
>JBAYTM010000050.1:0-9013 GCA_041675685.1 Thiohalobacteraceae bacterium | reverse complement strand
CTTCAGGATCTCGGTCGCCGCGGCGGCATCGTCCATCACGCAGGTCTCGGTAAGTTCGAGGGTGAGCTGGGAGCCGGATATTCCGCACTCGCGCATAATGGACGCGATCCGCTCGGCCAGGTTTTCCTGCCGGAATTGCCGCGGCGAAAGATTCACCGCCAGCCGAACCTGGCGCACACCCTGCTTGGCCCAATCCAGCAGTTGCGCGCAGCTGGCCCGCAGCACCCAGTCACCAATCGGCATGACCAGGCCCGAGGTCTCGGTGAACGGGATGAATTGCTCGGGCAGCAGTAGCCCGCGTTCCGGATGTCGCCAACGCAGCAGGGCCTCGACGCCCAGGACCTGCCCGGAACGGAGGTGCACCTGCGGCTGATACTCCAGGAAGAACTCGCCGCGCTCCAGCGCACCGACCAGATCGATCTCCAGGGCGCGTCGCTCGGCCGCATGGACGTTCATCTCTTCGGTAAAAAACTTGTAGTTGTTCTTGCCGACCTCCTTGGCGCGGTACATCGCCGTATCGGCACTGGTCGTCAACGCGGTGATGTCCTTGCCGTCTTTCGGATAAAACGCGATGCCGATGCTGGCGGACAGGAACGCCGTATTGCCGGCGAGATCGAACGGCGTCGCCAGCACCGCAATCATGCGTTCCGCCGTGGCGCCGACCAGTTCTTCCGATGCCGCGGGCAGGTCTTCGGCGATCACGGTAAATTCGTCGCCGCCCAAGCGCGAGATCGTGTCCTGTTTACGCGTGCAGGCGCGCAAGCGGTCCGCCACCTGTTCCAGCAATATATCGCCCATCGGATGACCGAGCCGATCGTTGATCGCCTTGAAGTTATCGAGGTCGACGAACAGCAGTGCGATATGCTCTCCGCGCCGCGCTGCCTTGTCGATGCTGTGCTGCAGGCGGTCGAAGAACAGGTTGCGGTTCGGCAGACCTGTCAGGCGGTCGTGCGTGGCGAGATGTTCCATGCGATCCCGCGCGTGTTTGAGGTCGGTAATGTCGATACCGAATCCCGCCAGATAGACGTTACCGGCCACTTCGAAGCGTCGCGCCGTAAAGGCGAAATCCCGTATGCCCTGGTCCAGGGTGACCAAGCGCGACTCGTCGGTTCCGTAACCGATCCGGAATACCTCGTTCAATTTGGCCTCGATGCGTAGCGCGTCGCCGGGATGCACGATCGAGAGGGCGGTAATAGTCGGTAACTCTTCGTCCGACAGGCCGGTAATGCGGTTCACATAGGAATTCCACCGTACATAATAGCCGTCAGGGTCGACGACAAAAAAAATGCCTGGCGCACAGGAAATGGTGGCGTCGGCGAGGGCCTTTTCGCTCCGCAACGCCTCCTCCAGCCGACGCAGTTCGGTGACCTCCTCCATCACGTGGATCGAGTACAGATAGCCGCCCTGCCCGCTGTGCACGGCCAAGGAGCGGCAACAGAATATTTCGTTGTCATCGGTGCAAATGTCTTCGACCGCCTCCTCATCGCCCCCGGTCAAGACGCGGCGACAGCCGGGAAGCGGCCCCTCGGTCTGTGGAAATACCTGCCAGAACGGTCGACCCAGCGCGTGATCCAGACTCGCCTTTCCACGGGCCAGATAAGCGCTGTTCGCATACAGGATGCGGAACTCGCAGTCGTGCACGAAGATGGGGCTGTTCAGGCGATTGCAGGCGTCCAGAAGCCGCTGCAAGGTCTCGGCACTCTCCGTGGCGGGAGCCTCAGGGATGGGCGTGCGCGGCCTGCATTCACCTTTAGTCATTGCCTATGCCTCTTGGGCGAGACAACTCGCGAGGGCGTCGGCTCGAGATACGAGCCCTATAAAAGCGTAGCCGTAGAATGAATATAGTGCGGCGCATGGCGCGCCGAACTGCGAATTGTCAGGTAACGGCACAGCGAATGCGTAAGGGAAGGTCTGAACAATCCGTCATTCCGGCGCAGACCGGAATCCATGTCTTTGAATTTCTGGATTCCCGCTTTCGCGGGAATGACGAAACTGGGATTGATCAGAGTTTCCTAAGTTTTTCACTTCCACGTTCAAGTGCCGGGAATATAGCGCCATAACCTTCCGGGTTTGTGCACCTGCTGCAGCTCACCGTGCTCGGCAAACTCCGCTTTGAGCCCTGAAGAAGGATTAAGCAGGAACACTTGGCCCTGCAGGCGCTCGACCGTCGGCAACCGGCTCGACGCGATGAGCAGGAATCGCGTATCGGGCGCGACTTCATGGGCAACCGATAACACCTCTCCGGGATTGATATCGCCGTCCTGGCAGATCACCAGGGCACCAGGCACGGCATCGATCTGCCGGGCAATCTCGGCGTTATGACCGCTCATGGATTTATTCCACCAGCTGTCGGCGCGCAGATAGCCGAGATTCGACCAGAGCCCAAGCCCCAGCAGACCGCCCCAAAGGCCGAGCGCCATCCCGCGTCGCCAGCGGCCGTCGCTGCCGAGTGCGTGCGTCAAGGCGAACGCCACCATGAACATCAGGAACAGCAGTGCCGGCAGGAGATAGCGCGCCTCCTGCGACCGCCGTCCGCCAGCAACGAGATCCGGACCGATCACGACAACCAACGTCGCCAGCAACAGCAGGAACAGCAAGCGCTTTGCCTCGACCGGCGCCGAACGTGCGGTGCGATAAAGAGCGGCTGCGAGCAGCAGCAGGACGCCCGGCAGCCAAGGCAGCGGGGTCGGCGCCGCCGTATCCACGAACTAGCGCACCAGATGCAAGGCCCAAGCATTGGCGAGACGTTCAAAGGGGATGGCGACCTTCATCCAATCGGTGACGTGGCCGACCTCGCGCAGACTGCCTTGGAACAACAGCAGCCAGGGCGAGAATGCCAGGGCGGCGAGCAACAGGGCGCCGGCGAACGCCTTGAGGCGCGCAGGTGCGACCCAGGCCAGCCACAGCGCGTGCACCGGCACCAGCACGGCCAGCATCAGATGGGTATAGAGCCCGATGCTCAGCACCAAGGCATAGGTCAGCCATGCCGGGACATCGCGTCGGCGACGCGCGCGAAGCAGCGCCGCGCAGGCCGCCAAGGTCATTGCCGCCCAGAGGCTGTATTGACGCGCCTCCTGGGCGTACACCAGCTGGAAGGGCGACAAGGCCAATAGCGCCAACAGGACCCAGACGCCGCGCCGCCGATGACCGGGCATCTCGAAGAACAACTCGCGCCAGAACCAGGCGGCCGCCGGCAACAACAGCAGACTCAGCAGCGCCGCGGTGCCGCGTGTCGCCAGTTTCGCATCGTCGGTGAAAAGGAAACCGACCCGCGCCAGCAGATAATAGAGCGGGCCGTGTTCCGGTCGGCTCATCAGTGCGCGCAGGCTGTCCCCGAACCCTTGGTCGACGCGTGGATGCTGGTACTCGAGCAACTCGGCGGCGCTGAGCAGACGGTCGTCGAACGCCGCGCCGGCGAATTCCAGGGTGGTGTTGCCGGATACGCGCAAGGCGGTGTGCGCCTCGTCATGCCAATAGACCTTCTGATCCAGCCCGGTGAAGCGCATCAGACAACCAATGAGGATGGCGAGGATGGCGAGGGCCGGGATGAGGCGGTCAGAGTTCGTAGGGATCATGGAAGGTCCGGCAGGCTCGGGGTGGCAAGACTGTAACAAAGACTCGCGATGGACGGGATGTGGAAAGGGTTCAAGACCGTAACGGCACGCCGGGCGGAACCGGGAACTTGTATCGGGCTTCTGGTCGGAGGCCTCGCCATGCGCGTCCCGCCGGTCCGTAGTCCCACCGGCGTTCCGCTCGAATCGGGCCGGAACCGCCGCAAGCGGTCGCGATACAAATCCGCGCCGCTGCGCTAGGATGGTTCGGCCATGACCGATACCGCCAGCGACGAAACCCTGATGCTGCTTTACCGCGAAGGCGAGGCGGATGCCTTCGGTTCGCTGTATGCGCGTCACAAAGGGCCGTTGTATCGCTATCTGCTTCGCCAGTCGAACGACCTTCCGTCCACCGAAGCCCTGTTCGAGGACATCTGGATGGGCCTGATCGCTGCACGCGCGGAGTACCGCCCGCGCAGCGACTTTGCAGGCTTCTTCTATCGCCTGGCCCAGGACCGGCTGAACGACCGGCGGCATCGCGCCGCGCAGTTCATGGCGCTGGACGATGACTGCTTCGAGCTGGTCGACTCGATCGACGCGGCGCCGCAATCCCAGGCCGGGGATCCGCACGCGTGTTGGTTGCGGGAAGTCGGCACGCTGCCCGACGGCCAGCGTGAAGTCTTCCTGCTCAAGGAAGAGATCGGGCTGGACATCGAGGGCATCGCAGCGGTGCTGCAGTTGGATCCTGAAGCCGTGCAAAACCGTTTGCGGACCGCCCTACGGCGATTGCGCGCGCGCCTGCCGAGCGCGGCACTCGGCGTGGAGGACAAGAACAAGGTCGTCTCGCTGTTGGATGAAAGCGACCTACTGATCTCGTCGGGGTATCGTGAGCTGGCGGTGGAATTGCCCGAGCCGGACGTCGACGCCAGGATACTGCAGGCCGCACAGGCGGCAGTGGCCGCGCTGGAAGTCGGTGCGGATACCGATGGGGGCGAGGACGCGACGGACGCGACACCGGATCAGCGTGCGGTACGCGCGACCGGCTGGATCGCGGCGGGCATAGTGGCGGTCCTGGCGCTCGGCGTTTTCGGGCCCAGGTGGCTGGCGGACAAATCGACGGCGACGCTCCCGGCACGAGGCGCGGACAGCGCCACGCCGGTGCAGGCGCGGGATACGGCAACGGCCATTCAGGGCGCAGAGGCCGCCTTCGCGGACATCGGTGCGCTCTGGTACGCCGGTCGCAGAGACGAGGCACGCGCGGCCTTCGAAGCGTTCCGGGAAACCTACCCCGGATACGTTCCGGACGACGCCAGTGCAGTCCTCTATCGGGAATTGAGCCGCGCCCGGTGACCCGGTCCGCGCGTTCGGCCGGTCGCGTTCGCGGCGCTAATGGAAATTCCGGGCCGATACCCGCAGGCCACCCAGCAAGGCGCTGTGATCGTCGAGGCGCTTGGCCATCAGATGGATCACCTCGCCCTGCCGCTCGATCTGTCCGTATACACCCAGCAATTGCGCCCCCAGCAATTCGCGCCGTTGGCGTTCGGCGAGATCGCGCCAGACCACGACATTGACGCAGCCATATTCATCTTCCAGGGTCAGGAAGGTCACGCCGCTGCTGGTCGCGGGCCGTTGCCGACAGGTGACCAGACCGGCGAGGCGCAACCACTGGCCCGGGCGCGCCTGACGCAGGTCTTCGGAGGAAGACAGCCGCATACGTTTCAAGTGTGCGCGCAACAACGCCAACGGATGCCGCCGCAGGGTGAAACCCAGTTGGGCGTAATCGGCAACGATCTCTTCGCTTTCACGGGGTGCGCTCAGCATGGCCGGTGATTCCGGCGCCGCGGCATCGGCCAACAAAGGCGTAGCCGCCTCCAGGCCGAGTGTCTGCCACAAGGCATTGCGTCGATGGCCGCCGAGACCCGCCAAGGCGTCGGCGGCAGCCAGTGCCTGCAAGTCGCGCTTGTTCAGGCGCGCGCGCCGGGCCAGATCCGCAACGTCACGGAATTTCCGCTGTGCACGCGCCGCGACCAGGCGCTCGGCGGCCTCTTTGCGCAGACCTTTGACCATGCAGAATCCCAGTCGCAGAGCCGGCGTACCGTCGCCGGCATCTTCCAGTGTACAGAGCCAACTGCTGTGCAGGCAGTCGACCGGCCGCACCTGCACCTGATGACGCCGGGCGTCCTGCAGGATCTGATCGGGCGCATAGAAACCCATCGGCTGACTGTTGAGCAGTGCGCAGGCGAAGGCCGCCGGTTCATGGCATTTGATCCAGGCGGAGACATACACCAGCAGCGCGAAACTCGCGGCATGCGATTCCGGAAAACCGTACTCGCCGAAACCGAGTATCTGCTGAAAGATCGACTCGGCGAATTCCAGCGCATAACCACGCGCCAGCATGCCGGCGATCAGTTGATCGCGAAAAGGTTCCAGCCCACCGCGGCGACGCCAAGCCGCCATGGCGCGGCGCAGTTGATCGGCCTGCCCTGGTGTGAAGCCGGCCGCGACCACCGCCAACTGCATCACCTGTTCCTGAAAAATGGAGACCCCCAACGTACGCTCCAATACGCCTTTGACCGCCGGCGAAGGATAAGTGACCGGTTCGCTGCCTTCGCGGCGGCGTAGATAAGGATGCACCATGCCGCCCTGGATGGGCCCCGGCCGTACGATCGCAACCTCGATCACCAGATCGTAAAAGCAACGCGGCTTCAGGCGCGGCAGCATGGCCATCTGTGCGCGCGATTCGATCTGGAACACGCCGACCGTATCGGCGTGCTGAATCATGCGGTAGGTCGCCGCATCCTCCGCCGGCACATCGGCCAGCGTCAGGCCCGTACCTCGAAAGCCGTTGATCAGATTCAGCGCGGCGCGGATCGCGCTCAGCATGCCCAGGCTGAGCACATCGACCTTCATCAGTCCGAGCGCGTCGAGATCGTCCTTGTCCCACTGGATCACCGTGCGGTCCGGCATGGCCGCGTTTTCGATCGGCACCAGACGCGACAGCTTGCGACGGTCGATGACGAAACCGCCCGAGTGCTGCGACAGATGCCGCGGAAAACCGAGCAATTGCTGCGTGAGTGCGACGAGTTGCGCGACCTTCACGTTGTCCGGATCGAAACCCGCCTCGCGCAGACGTTCCGGCTGGATGCGACGGCCATCCCACCAGGACATGGCCTTCGCCAGGCGATCCGTCTGATCGAGCGAAAAGCCCAACGCCTTGCCGACATCGCGCAGCGCGCCTTTGGGACGATAGGTATGGATTGCACCGGTAATGGCGGCGCGGTCGCGGCCGTATTTTGCGAAGATGTATTGCATCACCTCTTCGCGGCGCTCGTGTTCGAAATCGACATCGATATCCGGCGGCTCGTTGCGCTCTTTGGAGATGAAGCGCTCGAACAGCACCTGCATGCGGCCGGGATCGACCTCGGTGATGCCGAGACAGAAACAGACCACCGAGTTCGCCGCCGAACCGCGCCCTTGACAAAGGATGCCGCGCGCCCTGGCGAAGGCGACGATGTCGTACACGGTGAGAAAATACGGCTCGTACGCAAGTTCGGCGATGAGCTGCAGCTCTTTCTCCGCCAATGCCACGACCGCCGTCGGCGCGCCATCCGGATAACGTTGCCGCAGACCGGCCTCGGTCAGTTTGCGCAGGTAGGAACTCGGCGTCTCGCCGACCGCGACGATCTCTTCGGGATACTCGTAACGCAGTTCGTCCAGCGAAAATGTACAGCGCGCCGCAATGCGGACCGTCTCCAGCAACAGCTCGACAGGATAGATGGCGGCGAGGCGTTCGAGACTGCGCAGATGGCGTTCGCCGTTCGGCTGCAGTTGCGTACCCAGTTCGGCGACCGGCGTGCCGAGGCGCACGGCGGTGAGTGTGTCCTGGAGCAGGTGGCGTGCACGACAATGCATATGCACGTCACCGCAGGCGACCAATGGAATTCGTGTCGCCGCACCCAGGGCCCGGATGTTTTCCAACCACCGGTCGTCGTCGGCACCGCGCACCAGTTCGACGCCAAGCCAGGTGCGGCCGGGAAACCTGTCGCGCAGCCAGCACAAATCCGCCGGCCGGGTCTCGGCATCCGGTATCAGCAGCGCCAGGCAATCGGGCAGGCCGTCGGCCAGATCGGCGCACTGCAACTGGTATCGGCCTTTGACGGCGGCGCGCCGCCCGCGCGTAATGAGCTCCGAAAGATTGCCGTAGCCATTGCGGTTGGTGGCGAGCAATACCAGCCTGGGACCGTCGGCCAATCGGATCTCGCTGCCGATAATGAGATCGAGCCCGACCGCCTTGGCCGCCATGTGCGCGCGCACGACGCCGGCAAGCGAGCATTCATCGGTGATCGCGAGTGCGCGATAACCCAACTGCGCCGCGCGTTCGACCAGCTCGTCGGGATGCGAGGCGCCACGCAGGAAGCTGAAGTTGGACAGGCAATGCAGTTCGGCGTAGGCGGTTTGCATGGCATGCGCCGCCGTTCACGCGAACAGGCCGTGCAGGAACCAGCCGCGCGGGGCGCGATGCTCGCGATAGATCCACAACGTCTCACCCGCGGCGTTGCGGGCGATGTAATAATCGCGATTCACCCGTCGCCCATCCCACCAGCCGGTCTCCAGACGTTCCGGTCCGGCCAGCAGTCGCAAGGCGCCCTGATACTGCGGTTGCTCGGCACGTACTGCCAGGACTCGGGGTTCCGGCAGCAACCAGCAAGGTCGCAGCGGATAGGTCGCTGAGGATGCGACGACCTTGCGGGAAGGACATTTTGTCCTGTGTGCATCGTTTGCCAAGACCGTCGCCAATTCCGGCCGATGGTCGTTGCCCGGTTGCAGGATGAAGAATGCTTCTTCACCCAATCGCGCCTGCAGGCGTTCGCGCAATTGTCGCCAGTCGAGTGCCTGTTCGCGCGTGTCGGGCAGCAGGCTCTGGTTCCCGGGCACATAGGGCAGGATTTCATCGGCCTCGACGCCGATGGCAATCACCGGCGCACCGAACGGATGCTGTTCCAGCCGTTCGCGCGCGAGCATCAGCAGACGCGCGGCGACGCGTTCGGGCGCGAGCAGCCCGACCGACAGACAGGTCGGCGGCCGCTTCCGGTCGTCGTGTTCGAAGCGCAGCAGGAAACGCTGCACGCCGGCGTCGCGCGCGCGCAGAAAACCTTCCAGTTCCAACAGCAGGCGTTTCAGACTGAACAGCAGGGCCTCCACGGCGAACACTTCCTGCAGGAATTCAGTACCTGCGCGATAGCGGTCAGGCGGCATATAAAACGGCCGCGGGTCGGGCTGCGCACCATAGACTTGATCGATGAAATTCAGCATCTCCACACCGAAACGGCGCGCCAGTTCCGGGCGCGGCAAGGCGCGCAATGCCCCGAGGCGTTTGATGCCGAGCGTATGCAGCGTAGCGAGCCGTTCCGGGGGCCAGGGACAATGCGTCAACGGCAGGCCGTCCAGACAGTCGGCCAGTT
>JBAYTM010000049.1:0-9060 GCA_041675685.1 Thiohalobacteraceae bacterium | reverse complement strand
CGTCGGGCAAGGCAATACCGAGCAGCCGTTGGATGCGTGCACGGCGCAGGCCGATCGGACGACGCGCCGGCAAACTGGCCGGCTCGCACACCGCAGTCACCGGCCCTGGAACGCCACCGACGATCTGGACCAGCAGCGCCGTGGCGCGCTCGATCGCGCGGGACTGCAACTCGAAATCCACGCCGCGCTCGAAGCGGTAGGACGAATCCGTCTGCAATCCGTAACGACGCGCCTTCCCGGCAATCGCGTCCGGCGCGAAGAAGGCGCATTCGAGAAACAAGTCGCGCGTTGAAGGGTTCACGCCGCTCTGTTCGCCGCCCATGATCCCCGCGATGGCAAGCACCTTCGCGGCATCGGCGATCACCAGGGTTTCGCTGTCCAAGGCGATCTCGCGTCCATCAAGCAGCCGCAGCATCTCACCGCTGCGCGCCACGCGGACATCGATATGGCCGTCCAGCCGGGCCAGGTCGAACGCGTGCATCGGCTGACCCAATTCCAACAGGATGTAATTGGTGACATCCACCACGGGGCCGAGACTGCGCAGGCCGCTGCGACGCAATTTTTCCTGCATCCACAAAGGCGTCGGCGTTTCCGGATCGACGCCGCGAATGACGCGTCCCAGATACCGCGGACAGGCCTGCGGCGCCGAGACGCGGATGTCGAACCGGTCTTGTGAGCCCGGCGCAACTTCGGTCATCGAGGGTGCGGCCACGGCACAGCGGTTCAGCACGCCGACCTCGCGCGCAATGCCCGCGAGTCCGAGGCAATCGCCGCGATTCGGCGTGAGGTCGACCTCGATCAGCTTGTCATCCAAGCCGAGATAATTGCGCACGTCCGCGCCGACCGGGGCGTCCGCCGGCAGCGCCATGAGGCCCGCATGGTCGTCGGTGAGTCCCAGCTCGCGCGCCGAACACAACATGCCGCTCGATTCCACACCGCGCAACTTCGCTTTCTTGATCTTCAAACCGCCGGGCAGCGCCGCACCGACGAGTGCGGTCGGAACTTTCATGCCGGCGTGCACGTTGGGCGCGCCACAGACGATCTGCAGCGTGTCTTCGCCCGCGGCGACCTTGCAGACGCGCAGCTTGTCGGCATCCGGATGCGCCTGTACATCCAACACCTCGCCGACCACCACGTCCGCAAAACTCGCTGCCGCCGGTTCTACGCCGTCGACCTCGAGCCCGGCCATGGTCAACTGTGCGACCAGCTCGTCGGTGGAGACCTGCGGGTCGACCCATTCGCGCAACCAATTCTCGCTGAATTTCATGCTTTCGTAGATACAAGATACAAGAGGCAAGATGCAAGTAAGGGTCGCAGTCGGAACGCACTAATCTTAAAGCAGGTGTCCATTTTCCCGTCATTCCGGCGCAGGCCGGAATCCAGATCCGCATCCACGGTGAATTCGTGGATCCCGGCCTTCGCCGGGATGACGGAGACTCTAGGCTTAAGTTAAGTGCCATTCGGTCGCAGTGGCTGTCGCTCACTTGTAACTCGGATCTTATATCCGGCCTCTCTCCTTCTTATCTATCTAAACTGTCGCAGGAATCTCAGATCGTTCTCGAAGAACAGCCGGAGATCGTTGACGCCGTAGCGGAGCATGGCGAGACGTTCGACGCCCATTCCGAACGCAAAGCCGGTGAACGCCTCGTTGTCGATGCCGACGTTTTCGAACACCTTTGGATGCACCATGCCGCAGCCGAGCACTTCCAGCCAGCCGCTCTGCTTGCAGACCCGGCAGCCCTTGCCGTCGCAAATGACGCACTCGATATCGACCTCGGCCGACGGCTCGGTGAACGGGAAATACGAAGGCCGGAAGCGCACCGCCAGATCGCGTTCGAAGAAATTCCGCAGAAAATCGTCGAGCAGTCCTTTCAAGTCGGCAAAGCTGACGTCGGTATCGACGTACAGACCTTCGACCTGATGGAACATGGGTGTGTGGGTCAGGTCCGAATCGCAACGGTACACCCGGCCCGGCGCGATGATTCGCAATGGCGGTCGGCGGTCTTCCAACACCCGGATCTGCACCGGCGACGTGTGCGTGCGCAGCACCGTATGGGCGTCGAAGTAGAAGGTATCGTGCATCGCGCGCGCGGGGTGGTGCGCCGGAATGTTTAGCGCCTCGAAGTTGTGGTAGTCGTCTTCGATCTCCGGGCCGTGCGCGATCTCGAAGCCGAGTCGGCTGAACAGCGTTTCGATACGCGTCAACGTGCGCGTGACCGGATGCAGTCCGCCTGGCTGCTCGCCGCGCCCCGGCAAGGTCACATCGATCGCCTGTTCTTCGAGGCGTCGGCTCAGTGCATCCTGCTCCAGTGTGCCGCGGCGCGCGTCCAGCCAGCCCTGCACCTGCTGCTTGGCGCTATTGATGACCTGCCCGGCCGATTTACGCGCCTCGGGCGCCAACTGTCCGAGCGCTTTGAGTTGTTCGGTCAGCAGGCCTTTTTTGCCGAGATACTGGACCCGTACCTCGTCCAGCGCCTTGAGATCGCCGGCGCCGCCGATGGCGCGTTCCGCTTCGCCCACGAGTTGTTCGATCTGTTCTTGCACCGCTGTTTTCCTGCACGCCGTTTCTCAGGCGTCGAGTCTACCCAATCCAAAAAAGAAAAGGGGAAGGCTTGCCCAGCCTTCCCCTTTCCGATCCAGCGCCGGCGAGAGCCGCAGCCCCCGCCCGCTACATCAACCCAGGCTGGCCTTGGCCTGTTGCGCGATCGCGCCAAAGGCAGCCTTGTCGAACACCGCCAGATCGGCCAGCACCTTGCGGTCGATCTCGATGTTGGCCTTCCGCAGGCCGTTGATCATGCGACTGTACGACAGTCCGTTCTCGCGGGCCGCGGCGTTGATGCGCGCGATCCACAGGGCACGGAACTGGCGCTTGCGCTGACGGCGGTCGCGATATGCATACTGACCGGCCTTGATGACGGCCTGCTTGGCGACCCGATAGACCTTGCTGCGGGCACCGTAGTAACCCTTGGCCTTGTCGAGGACCTTCTTGTGCTTGGCGTGGGCGGTTACGCCCCTCTTTACGCGTGCCATGGTCGTCTATCTCCTCAACTGTAGGGCAGCATGCGACGGACGGCCGCCACATCGGAATCGTGCACCTGAGCGGGGTTGCCCAGCTGACGCTTACGCTTGCTGCTTTTCTTGGTGAGGATATGACGCAGATGGGACTGCGCACGCTTGAAACCGCCGCTTGCCGAGCGCTTGAAACGCTTGGCCGCACCGCGATTGGATTTCATCTTCGGCATGTCACTGCACTCCGTATTCGTAATGGTCTTCATTAAGCCGTACAGGGCATCGACGTACGTTCTGTCGATGACTTGACCTGACGGCCACTCACTTCTTGGGCGACATCACCATGACCATCTGCCGGCCTTCCATGCGGGGAAACTGTTCGACGACCCCGTACTCCTCGAGATCCAGTTTCACCCGTTCCAGAAGTTCGACACCCAGTTCCTGATGGGCCATTTCGCGGCCGCGGAATCTGAGGGTCACTTTCACTCTGTCGCCTTCTTCCAGGAAACGTATCAGGTTGCGGAGTTTGACCCGATAATCCCCTATGTCGGTGCCCGGCCGGAATTTGATTTCCTTGACCTGCACCTGCTTCTGCTTCTTACGGGCTACGGAGTGTTTCTTGTTCGACTCGAACAAGAACTTGCCGTAATCCATAACGCGGCAGACTGGCGGCTCGCTTTGCGGCGCGATCTCCACCAGATCCATCTCCGCCTCCTGCGCGAGCGCTAGTGCCTGGTCGATCGGCAGTACGCCGGCTTGTTCGCCCTCGGCGTCGATGACCCGCACTTCACGAGCCGTAATGCGCTCGTTGATCCTGTATTTCTCTTTTCCAGCGCTGATGCTCAACCCTCCAAAATAGTACGGCCGCGGCTCGCGATCTCGACGGCCAGGCGTTCGCTGAAGGTTTCCACCGACATGACGCCCAGATCTTTTCCGCCCCGCGTGCGCACGGCCACTGATAACGATTCCGCCTCGCGATCGCCAACCACCAGAAGGTAGGGGACGCGCTGAATCGTGTGCTCGCGGATTTTAAAGCCGATTTTCTCGTTTCTCAAGTCCGATTTGGCCCGGATTCCCTGATTTTGCAAGAATCTTTCGATTTTCCGGACCGGCTCGATCTGCCGGTCGGTCAGGGTCATGACCATTGCCTGGACCGGCGCCAACCAAGTGGGCATCTGCCCGGCATGGTGTTCGATCAGAATGCCGATAAAACGCTCCAGCGAACCGAGCACGGCCCGGTGCAGCATGACCGGCACACGCCGGCTGTTGTCCTCCGCGACGTACTCGGCCCCGAGCCGGCCGGGCAGGACGAAATCGAGTTGCAGCGTGCCGCACTGCCAGACCCGGCCGATGGCATCCTGCAGCGAGAACTCGATCTTGGGCCCGTAGAAGGCGCCCTCCCCCGCCTTGAGATCCCAGTTCAGTTCCTTCGCATTGAGGGCTTGCTCCAGGGCGTGCTCCGCCTTGGTCCAGACCTCGTCGGCGCCGGCACGCTTGTCGGGCCGGGTCGACAGCTTGAACAGGATGTCCTCGAATCCGAAATCGCGATACACCTCCAGCACCAGGTCGATGAAGCGCTCGGCCTCATCCTGCATCTGTTCTTCGGTGCAGAAGATGTGCGCATCGTCCTGCGTGAAACCGCGCACCCGCATCAGGCCATGCAGCGCGCCGGACGGCTCGTTGCGATGGCAGGAACCGAACTCGGCCATGCGCAACGGCAGATCGCGGTAACTGCGCAGGCCGTGATTGAAGATCTGCACGTGGCAGGGACAGTTCATCGGCTTGACCGCGTAGTCGCGGTTTTCCGATTGGGTGGTGAACATGGCCTCGCGGTAGAACTCCCAGTGTCCGGATTTCTCCCAGAGACTGCGATCGACGACCTGCGGCGTGCGCACTTCCTCGTAACCATTGGCCGTCAGCTTGTCGCGCATGTACTGCTCGACCGACTGCCAGATCGCCCAGCCGTTGGGGTGCCAGAACACCATGCCGGGCGCCTCTTCCTGCATGTGGAACAGGTTCAGCTGTTTGGCGATCCTGCGGTGATCGCGCTTCTCCGCCTCTTCGAGACGGTGCAGATAGGCGGCGAGCGCCTTCTTGTCGGTCCAGGCCGTGCCATAGATGCGCTGCAACATTTCATTGCGCGAATCGCCGCGCCAGTAGGCCCCCGCAACCTTCATCAGCTTGAAGGCCTTCAGCTTGCCGGTCGAAGGCACGTGCGGACCGCGACACAGGTCGATGAAGTCGCCCTGCCGATAGAGCGAGATGTTCTCGCCGGCCGGGATGCCCTCGATGATCTCCGCCTTGTACGCCTCACCCTGATTGCGGAAAAACTCGACCGCTTCGTCGCGCGGCATCAGGCTGCGACTCACCTCCAGGTCCGCGGCCGCCAGCTCGGCCATTTTCGCTTCGATGGCGGCCAGGTCTTCCGGCGTGAAGGGGCGCTTGTACGCGAAGTCGTAGTAGAAGCCGTTTTCGATGACCGGGCCGATGGTCACCTGCGCCTCGGGGAACAGCGTCTTGACGGCCTGCGCCAGCAGGTGCGCAGTGGAATGGCGAATAACTTCGAGCCCTTCCTCGTCGCGCTCGGTGACAATGGCGAGTTGGCTGTCCTGATCGATGACGTGAGAGACGTCGACCAGACGGCCGTCGACTTTGCCGGCCAGTGCGGCCTTGGCGAGCCCCGGGCCGATCGCGGCGGCCACGTCCCGGACGCTGACGGGCTGGTCGAAAACGCGCTGACTGCCGTCGGGGAGGGTAATGGTAGGCATGTGATCTCCAGTGGTGACCTATACGAGGGGTCACTTGGTAAGTCAGATTTCCGGGTCGAAGGCCTGCGGCCCTGGTGGATGAGAGACGCGACTCCGCCCGCCCATCGCCCGCCTCGACACAACTCGCTGATCTTACAAAAGTTTATGACCTGAACGCCGCGGGCGCCGAAGCCGGGAGAGTCCTGTAGTATCAAGCACTTACAACCCCGCGCGAAGGCGGATACTACCCCGGCGGGCAAGACGCGTCAAATGGGCGCTTGGGGTGCGCCCTGGTTGGAGGACGCCCTCTTCTACCCTAGGCTGAAGCGACTGAACGAACCTATCGACTGGGGACCGGGGACCGGGGACCGGGCCACGGTTCGGCCACCAAGGCGTAATGCCATGCGAATATTGATCACCGGCGCGAGCGGCTTTATCGGCAGCCACCTCACCCAGGCACTCTGTCGGGAACACGAGGTCGTCGCCTGCGCGCGGCGCGCGCAACGCCTGAAACAGCGCTTCCCGGAGATCGAGGCCCTCGCAGTCGACCTTTCCACCAGACGGTCCATCGATGACTGGCTGCCCCTGCTGCAAGGCGTAGACATGGTCATCAATGCAGTCGGCATCATTCGCGAAACCGGAACCCAGACCTTCGAGCACCTGCATCACCGAGCGCCCTGCATTTTGTTCCAGGCCAGCCAACGTGCGGGCGTCAAAAAGATCATTCAGATCTCCGCACTCGGCAGCGACGAGACCGCTTCCAGCCGTTACCACTTGAGCAAAAAGGCCGCCGACGATTGTCTCAAGCAACTGGATGTCGACTGGATCATCCTCAAGCCGTCGCTCGTCTACGGCCCCGGTGGTCAAAGTGCCGAGTTCTTCAAGGCGTTGGCCGGACTCCCCTGGATACCCGTCGTCGAGCAGGGCGAGCAACTGGTGCAGCCCATTCATATCGACGATCTCACCGCGGCGGTGCAAGCCTTGTTGTCGCCGCATGCGCCGGCGCGTATCGCCATAGACGCCGTCGGTCCGGAACCGATCAGCCTCAAACGCATGCTGACGACCTACCGCCGCTGGCTCGGGAACACCAGGAAAGGAACCCTGCCGGTCCCTTATGCCCTCTCGCTGTTCGGCGCAAAGCTGAGCGGCATGCTCGGTATAGCGCCGATCACGGGCGAAACCATTCAGATGCTCCGGCGCGGCAATGCCGGCAACGTTTCCACCCTGATCCGCGCGACCGGATTGACACCGCGCTCTTTCGACATCGCATTGCACGAACAGCCGGCACAACAGGCCGACCGCTGGCATGCGCGGCTGTTTTTCCTGCGGCCGCTGCTGCGTCTGTCCATCGGCCTGCTTTGGGTCTTTACCGGCTTGGTGTCGCTCGGGCTCTATCCCGTAGAACAGAGTTACGCCTTGTTGGCGCAGGTCGGCATCGCGGGCACCATGGCGCCTGTGGCGTTGTATAGCGCGGCGCTGCTGGATCTGGCATTGGGTATTGCCACCCTGCTCCGTCACCGCATCCAACAGGTCGCAATCATTCAGATCACCCTGATGATCGCCTACTCCGTGTTGATCAGCATCGGGCCGAGTGAACTCTGGCTGCATCCGTTTGGCCCCATCACTAAGAACATCCCGCTGATCGTCGCAACCCTGATCATGATGGCTCTGGAAAAGGACTGATGGAGTATCTGACCCTTAAATGGATCCACATACTCAGCGCGACGTTGATGTTCGGCACCGGCCTGGGCAGCGCCTTTTACAAATTCATGGCCGACCGCAGCGGCAACGCCGAAGCCATCGCGCATACCAACCGGATCGTCGTCTGGGCCGATTGGCTCTTTACGACACCGACCATCATTCTGCAGCCGATTACCGGCGTGATGTTGGCCTTCGCCCTGGGCTATCCGCTCAACAGCAGTTGGCTGGTGATGTCCATCATGTTGTACATCGTCGCCGGGCTGTGCTGGCTGCCAGTGGTCTATCTGCAAATTCTGATGAAGAGCCTTTCGCAGTCCGCAGTCACGACTCAAAGCCCGTTGAGCCCCGACTACCATCGCCTGGCCCGTGCCTGGTTTTGGCTGGGGGTCCCTGCATTCACTGCCTTAGTGGTTATCTATTATCTGATGATCTTCAAACCACAGCTCTGGTAACTACTTGAACGTGTCGAACTGCGAGCCGATCATCAAACGCGCCTTGGGCGCCGCCTGGTATGAACTCCACCCGATCATACGACGACAACACAACCTCATGCCCTGCACCAAGACCGAGGTCGTAATGAATGGCGTCATGTACGAAGTGTTTCACTCGCGTATCGCAAAGCTGTTCGTACTACCAGGGCGATGGCTGTTCGGCGCGCTGGTGCAATATCGTGGAACAGACGTCCCCACCCAGGTGCGCAACTGGACGGTCGTCGAGAATGAGAGCATTTATTGGCATCGCGTGTTCCACTTCCACGAGAAACAGCCGGTGGTGTTCGCTTCACGCATGGCCTATCTCGAAGGCGACGAGGTCATCGAATATGTGCGCTTCGGGCTGGGAATGCGCATGCGTCTGGCCGTCGACAACGGTTGCCTGATCTATGAGAGCACCGGTTACCAATGGGACCTGGGCGTGTTGTCTCTGCGCTTCCCGACCTGGCTGATACTCGGCCGCAGCGCGATCCGCCAGACCGGATTGTCTGACACCGAGTTCGAGATGGACTTTCGGATGCAGCACCCGCTGTTCGGGAAAACCTTCGGGTATGCGGGGCGATTCAAGCTGAGCGGCCCCTTACAGGCGGAATGAAGCCCGACGGGGTTTCTCCGCACCGCCGCCGGAACGGAAAGAAAGTACCGGCGGCGCAAAGGTACCGGCTGAACATCTCCGCAAAATGCAGTTATGGGCACCTCAGGGAAATTTTGGTTATGTTCCCGCGGCTGCGCTGATAAAGTTTTTTCTTCCCGTCTCTTCAAGACCCTTTGAGGAACGTCTCGATGCACGCACCCGGCTCGCGGCGGGCTCTGGCGATCACCCTTGTGCTGGGTGCAGCCAGTGCCGGCCTGTATCTCCTGCTGTTCCTGTTCTCCGACAAACTGCCGGCGTTGGCCGAACTCACGCGTCGAGGTGAGAAGATCTATGCGCTGGCGCCACTGGTGATCGCCATGGTGTTCTCTCTGGTTCATGGTGCATTCACCGGATACTTCTGGGATCTCCTCGGTCTGCGGGCCAAGAAATAAAGGAAGCACACCGTGGACAGCATCTCGTTCATCGACCTCAACCTCACCACCGTCGTGGTGCTGTTCCTGGTCGGGTTCATCGGCGG
>JBAYTM010000048.1:0-9072 GCA_041675685.1 Thiohalobacteraceae bacterium | reverse complement strand
GCCTTCTCCGGGAACTGCGCGCTGCTCGCTGGCGACCGACCCCGATGCCTTGCCTCCATCGGTGAGCGCACGTGCCAGCGGATGCTCCGAGCCCTGCTCCAGTGCCGCGGCCAACGCCCGGCAGCGATCCGGCACCAAGTCGCCCAGGGACAGGACTTCGGTGAGCTCCAGACGACCCTCGGTCAGGGTCCCGGTCTTGTCGAATACGAGATGCGTCACCCGCGCCAGGGTCTCCAGGGCGTGGCTGCGCGTGGTCAGCACGCCCAGCCGCGTCAGCGCACCAGTGGCGGCCGTTACGGCGACCGGCGTCGCCAGCGACAGCGCGCAGGGGCAGGTCACCACCAGGACGGAAAGCGTGATGGCAAAGGCGCGCTCCGGGTCGACCTGCCACCAATACCAAGCCACCGCACCGGCCAGCAACAGCAAGCCGGCGACGAACCAGGCAGCGACACGGTCCGCGACCAGAGCCACATGCGGCTTTTCCGTCTGCGCGCGATCCAACAGCCGGACGATGGCCGACAGCACCGTGTCCTCGCCAACCTTGTCGACCCGCATGACCAGAGGGCTTTCGATATTCATGGTGCCACCGATCAGGCCGGCGCCGGCGCGGCGCGGCTGCGGCAGGCTCTCGCCGGTGACGAGCGCCTCGTCCACCGAGCTGATGCCCTCGAGTACGGTACCGTCGGCTGGTACCGCCTCACCCGGCTTGATGCGCACGCGATCGCCCGGAACCAGTTCGGCGACGGCGACGAGCTCATCCCCGCGTGCCGTAATGCGGGTCGCCGTCGCCGGCAGAAGTCGCACCAGTTCTTCCGCCGCCTGGCCGGCGCGGTGCCGCGCGATCATCTCCAGATAGCGCCCGCTCAGCAGAAAGAAGCTGAACATGATCACCGAGTCGAAATAGATTTCGCCGCTGCCGATGATGGTGTGCCAGGCGCTGGCGAGAAAGGCGGCGCCCATCGCCAGCGCCACCGGCACGTCCATTCCCAGGCGCCGCAGCTGCAGATCGCGCCAGGCGCTTTTGAAAAACGGCTGCGCCGAATAACCGATCACCGGCAAGGCGATCACGAAACTGACCCAGCGCAGAAACTGCTCGAGGCTCGCATCGATGCCGGTGTAATCGCCGGCGTAGAGCGCCACCGCGAGCATCATCACTTGCATCATGCCGAGTCCGGCCACGGCGACCCGGCGTAAGGCCTGCGAGCGTTCGCGCTTGAATACCGCCTCCTGGCGGCCGGGATCGAAGGGATGCGCGATGTAACCGATCGCACTGATGGCCCGCAGAATCTCGCTCAAATGCGTCCGGCTGTCGTCCCATTTGACGCGCGCGCGGTGGGTGGCGTAGTTCACCTGGAATTCGATCACGCCCGGCAATCGGCCTACGTGCCGCTCGTTCAACCAGACACAGGCGGCGCAGACGATGCCCTCGAGAATCAGCGAGGCCTCGCGCAGGTTTTGCGGATCGACCTTGACGAAAGTGCGCTGGATCTCCGGGCGATCGTAGAGGTCGAGCTGACGAAGCGCTTCAGGTACCAGACCTTGGGCAGTCGGCGAGACTTCGGTGCGATAGCGATAAAAATCGGTCAGGCCGGCGGCGACGATGCTGCGCGCGACGGCCTCGCAGCCGGGGCAACACATGGGCTGTTCGACGTCGTCGATGGTCGCGCTGTAGTGACTGCCGTGCGGCACCGGCAGGCCGCAGTGGAAACATGCCTGTGGGTCGATCGTCAGTGCGGGAGCGGCGGAAGTGTTCATCGTCCACAGGGTACCAGAGGCACGGGAGCCCCGATCAATTGCCTGGGCCAGCAACCCGGGTATTGCCGCGGACCTCATGCCACTCTTCGCCATGACGGATCTGCAGCACCAGATTCCAGGCGCCAGGCGCAGGCAGCACCAGCTCGGCCTGATAGACGCCGGGCCGCGTCTCCGTCAAGGTCAAGGGGCGATCCATCCGGGTGTCGGCCGGACGCAGAAAACTGCCGCTGATCTGCGCACCCTGCAACGGCGTGCCATCGCGATCTTCGACGGCGACCTGAAAGACCGCTGGCTGGCCGGCGTGCACCGGACCCAGCCAACCCTTGCGTATGGCCCAGCCGCGCGCCTGCTGCCGCTCGACCTGCTCAAGGTAGGCGTTGTACTGAGATTCCTTCTTCTGCAGGTTGTTATCGACGACGCCGGGGAAGGCCGAACTGACGTCGCGACGCTCGGCGGTCGCAGGCAGCAACGCCCGTGCAACAGGCTCCGGCAGGCCACGTGTCGCCACCACCACCAGCACCGCGTCGAACAGGACGAGGACGACGAAGAAGGCGATGATCGCCGTGGGCGCCCAATGGAAACCGCGCTCGGCGTCCGTTCCCGACCGGTAACCGCCGATCAATCCGAGCGCATAGGCGGCCAGGAGATAGATGGCCAAGTGCAGCGCGAGGACGTCGGCACCCGGCCATAGCAGGATGGCGTACGGGATATAGAGTGCGACGGATGCCAAGGCCACCACGACGGCGGCGCCGCGGGCCGGCATTCGCAACACGGCCCGCAACCCGAAGAAAAGCAAGAGCTGCAAAGTCACACCGAGCGGGATAGTCAACAGGACGTCCATGGCTCAGTGGGTTCCGGAAAGGTAGAAGAAGGCCGGCTGGCTGAGTTCCGGGAGTTCGGTACCGGCCTGCGGACGCACCAGGAACCGGAACTGCTGCGGACTCACTTGCTGCGCGGTCTGCGGCAGACGCACCCGCGCCAAGAGGCGCAAACTCTGTTCCGGCTGCAACTGCAGACGCGTCATCTGACCCAGATCGAGTTCGGCCTCGTGCAGGCCTTCCATGTCCAGCACGAAAGGCACGACGCGGTCGGTCTTGTTGTTGATCTTGATCTCGTAACTGTTCTGAATGCGACCGTCGGACATCTGCACGAACAGCGGCTGGCGTATCTGCGATACGGTGAAATCCAGGGGCACCTGGCCGACAATGCTCATGATCAACGCAACGCTCGCGCCCAGCGCGGCGAGGCCATAGCCGATGTTCTTCGGCTTGAAATACCGCGTCTTGCCGCCCTGCTGCGCCTTCTCGGAAGTGTACTCGATGAGTCCACGCTGCCAGCCCAACGAGTCCATGATGGTGTCGCAGGCGTCGATGCACAGCGCGCAGGAGATGCATTGATACTGCATGCCATTGCGGATATCGATGCCGGTCGGACACACCTGCACGCAATAACCGCAGTCGATACAGTCACCCGCACCCTCGACCTCGCGGTCCTCTTTGGATTTGAAGCCGCGCGTGATCTTGTGCCGACCGCCCTCGCCTTCGCCGCGCTTTTCATCATAAGCGACGATCAAGGTGTCGCGGTCGAACATAGCGCCCTGAAAGCGCGCGTAGGGGCACATGTAGGTGCAGACCTGTTCGCGCGCCAGCCCGGCCATTACGTACGTTGTGAACATCAAAAACAGCGTGGTCGCGTAGGCCGGAAACGGTGCAGTGCCGGTGAAAAACTGTACGAACAGGTCCGGCGCGCTGCCCCAGTACAGCGTGAAGGTGAATCCCGTCCAGAAACCGACCAACAGCCAAAGCGCGTGCGTAGTCAGCTTTTTCCCAATCTTCTCGAGGTTCCAAGGCAGCTTGTCGAGCCGGATGCGCGCCGGGCGCTCACCCTGCACCAGGCGCTCGATGAAAATGTAGACGTCCGTCCACAGCGTCTGGAAGCAGAAATAACCGCAGAACACGCGCCCGGCAATGCCCGTCACCAGGAACAGCAACAGGGCGGCGATGACCAGCACACCGGCCAGCCAGAAGATGTCCTGGGCATGGACGACCAGATCGAAGAGATAGAAGCGCCGGCCTTCGATGTCGAAGACCACGGCTTGCGGGATACCGACTACGCGCTCCCAGCGCACCCAGGGCAGTAGGAAATAGACGCCATAGGCCAGGGCGAGAATCGCCCATTTGAGATTACGAAACCGTCCCTTGACCGACCTGGGATAGATCGGAATGCGCGCCTGATACAACTCTTGTGAGGGTCCAGCCATGCTTCAGCACATGGTACCGAGCCCGCATGCGGGATCGCCGAGTGGCGCCGGCTGGTTGTGCTCTATCGCATCGCAGCGGGCGCCTCTCGTGCTACTCAGCACTCATTCATTGCCCTCCGCCGAGCTCGTGCACGTACAGGGTGAGCAGCTTGATCTGCGTCTCGTCAAGGCGGTCCTGCCAGGCCGGCATGACGCGATTTACGCCGTTGCGGACTACCGCCTTGACCGCCGTCAGCTTGCCGGTCAGGTCCGATTGTCCCGGGACATCGGCAATGGTCCAGATGTTGTCGGTCAGGTTGGCGGCGCCCTGGGACTTGAGGCCGGTGCCTTCCGTCGTGTGGCAGTAATAGCAGCCGCTGTCCTGGCTGGTAAACAGTCTCTGCCCACGCGCCAGCTTGTCCGCCGGTACGTCATGGCCGGACAGACTCAATACGAAGTGCGCGACATCGTCGAGCTGTTCGTCGTTGAAGGTGCGTGCGAACGGCGGCATATAGCCGACACGGCCTTCGGCCAGGGTGGTGTGGATGTCTTCGAGGCTGCCGCCCCATAGCCAGTCGTCATCGGCGAGATTCGGAAACAGGCCAACGACGCCGGCGCCGCCGCCGCCATGACAGGCGGCGCAGTTGTCACCGAACACGCCCTTGGCGACCGAGCGCACGAAATCCATCATCTCGGGGTCGGCGAGGATCTGCTCGTTATCGGCGGCCGCGACCTTGGCCATGTATTCGCGGCTGCGCAATGCCTCTTTACCTTCCTGCATGTCCCTGACGAGCAGCGCACGGGTATTCCAATGCGTGGTGCGCTCTTCGCCGTTGACGCTATAGGTGATGTTGTTCAGCACACCCTTGGTATAGTCCTTACCGATCGGCCAGGCGGGAAACAACAGCCAGTAGACGACGGCGAATACCACGGTGGCGTAGAACGACCACAGCCACCAGCGCGGCAACGGGTTATTGAATTCCTGGATGTCGCCGTCCCAGGCGTGTCCGGTGGTCTGCACTGCACCCTGTTTCGTCTTCGCTTCGCTCATTGCTCGTCTACCTTGCGTGTCTCGGTCGACTTGGATGCGTCCTCGGACGGCTCCTCGTCGGCGAACGGAATATACTTGTACGACTCCAGGCGTTCACGACGTCGCTTGCCGGTGAACACGTACAGCAGGATGCCGCAGAAAGTCACGAAGAACAGCAGCAATGCGCTGATCTTGCTGTTCTCGAGTTGACCAATCCAGTTCAGGAAATCGGACATAAGCCTCGACCGCCGGCTCGGCGGCGCTTGGTTGCAGCCCTCAGCGGAAGTCCGCGAAGTAGCCCTCGTCGTACTTGCTGAAGTCCACCATGGTTCCCAGCATCTGCAGATAGGCGACCAGCGCGTCCATCTCGGTCAGGCGGCTGCGGTCGCCGTCATAATTGACGTTCTGCGCCTGTCGCACCAGGTTGTCGTCCGCGCGCAGGATGTTCAGTTGGTCCGCCGTCTCGACGCCGAATTTCGCGACGTTGGCATCGTATTCCTCTGCGGTCTCGGAATAGGGCACGCCGGTGACCTTCAACGCACGCATGCGGTCGGCCACGTCGGCGTAGTTCAGCGGCTCCATCAACCAGGGATAGGCGGGCATGATGGACTCCGGTACCACGTCGCGCGGTTCGATCAGATGCGCTACGTGCCACTCGTTGGAGTACTTGCCGCCGACCCGTGCGAGATCCGGGCCGGTACGCTTGGAGCCCCACTGGAACGGATGGTCGTACTGGCTTTCCGCTGCCAGCGAGTAATGACCATAGCGCAACATCTCGTCGCGGAACGGTCGGATCATCTGCGAATGACAGAGGTAGCAACCCTCACGCTGATAGATATCACGTCCCCGCAGTTCGAGTGGCGTATATGGGCGCACGCCCTCGACCTGCTCGATCGTATCGTTGATGTAGAAGAGCGGCACGATCTCCACCAGGCCGCCGATGGAAATCACGATCAGCGTCAGTGCGATCAGCAGACCGGAATTGGTTTCAATGCTTTCGTGCTTGAATTTCACGACTCAGTCTCTCCTGATGCTCAGGCGCGGGCCAGTTTGGCAGCCAGCTTGGCCTCGATCGCGAGCGCTTCGCGCTTGGCCTGGCGGATGGTCATGGCCACGTTGTAGGCCATCACCAGCACGCCGGACACGAAGAAGGCTCCGCCCAGAGCGCGAACGACATAGGGTTTGTGCAGGAAGCTCACGGTTTCGATGAAGGTGTAGGCGAGCGAACCGTAATCGTCGAAGGCGCGCAGCAGCAGGCCCTGGCCGATACCGGCCACCCACATGGCCGTTATGTACAACACAATACCGAGGGTCGCCAGAAAGAAGTGCACGTAGACCAGACGCAGGCTGTAGAGCTTGGTGTCGTACAGGCGCGGGATCATGTGGTAGAACGAACCGAACGAGATCATCGCCACCCAGCCCAGCGCGCCGGAGTGGACGTGGCCGATGGTCCAGTCGGTGTAATGCGACAACGCGTTCACGCTCTTCAGCGACATCAGCGGACCTTCAAACGTCGACATGCCGTAGAACGACAGCGAGGTGATCATAAAGAGCATGATCGGATCGGTGCGGAGTTTGTTCCAGGCGCCCGACAGGGTCATGATGCCGTTGATCATGCCGCCCCAGGATGGCAGCAGCAGCATGATGGAGAAGGTTGCGGCGAGCGTCGAGGTCCAGTCCGGCAGCGCCGTCCAGTGCAAGTGATGCGCGCCCACCCACATATAGAGGAAAACCAAGGCCCAGAAGTGGATGATGGACAGCCGGTACGAATACACTGGGCGGCCGGCTTGTTTCGGCACGAAGTAGTACATCATGCCGAGGAACGCGGCGGTCAGGAAGAAGCCAACGGCGTTATGGCCGTACCACCACTGGGTCATCGCGTCCTGCACGCCGGAGAACAGCGAATAGGACTTCATGCTGAACAGGCCGATCGGCACCGCGAGGTTGTTGAAGATATGCAGAATCGCGGTGGCCAGGATGAAGGCGATGTAGAACCAGTTGGCGACATAGATATGCGGCTGCGAACGGCGCTTCAGCGTCTGCACGTAGACCCAGAAGTAGGCGACCCAGACCACCGTGATCAACAGGTCGATCGGCCATTCGAACTCGGCGTATTCGCGCGACTGGGTATAGCCGAACATGTAGCTCAGCGCCCCCAGGCCGACCGCCACCTGCCAGCCCCAGAAGGTGAGCCCCGAGAGGGTATCGCTGTACAGACGCGCCTGCGAGGTACGCTGGACGACGTAATAAGAGGTTGCGAATAGTGCACTGCCGCCGAAGCCGAAGATTACCAGCGTCGTATGGACCGGACGCAGGCGCCCGAAGGTGATTTCGGCGATGCCCATATTGAGCCAGGGATAGGCGAGCTCGAGTGCCGCATACAGACCGGCGAACATCCCCAGTAAACCCCAAACCAGCGCCATGACGGCGAACTTCCGGATAACCGCATAGTTGTACTGTTGCGTTCCGGTGACTGCACCCTGTGCCATAGATACCTCGTACTCGCCTGGTTTCCGGCATCGGGTGTTCGAGCAAGCCCACCGCCGAATTAAATATCAGGACATTCTAATATGCCGGCCTGCTGCGTGCAATTGCCGGGCGCCGCAGAATGGGCCGGTTTGCCATAGTGCCCGCCCCGCGGGTAACGGCGGGCGCGGAAGAAGTTGAGGCCACGGCAAAGAGAGATGCGGCAGGCGGCCCGGATATTCCCGGGTTCAGCGAACCAATGCCAGAAAGGCCGGGACGTAATGATCGATCAGCAAGAGGGCAAATATACCCATGAGATAAACGATGGAATAGCCGAAGGTGGGCATGGCCGCCGCGTCGTTGCGCATGAGCTGCATGGCATGCCGCAGGAAGCCGATGCCCAGCAGCACGGCGCCGCCCAGGTATAGCGGTCCGGACATGTGCGTCGCGTAGGGCAGCACGCTGACCGCCAGCAGCAACAGCGTATAGAGCAGAACCTGCAGACGCGTGAATTCGACACCGTGGGTCACCGGCAACATCGGGATGTCGACTTCGGCGTATTCCTTGCGGCGGTGGATCGCCAAGGCCCAGAAATGCGGCGGGGTCCAGACGAAGATAATGAGAAACAGCAGTAGGGCATGCGGGTCGATACTGCCGGTCACCGCAGTCCAACCGAGCACCGGCGGCGCTGCGCCGGCCGCACCGCCGATGACGATGTTCTGCGGGGTCGCGCGTTTCAGGTACATGGTGTAGACGACGGCATAGCCGATCAGCGATAAAAAGGTCAGCAGCGCCGTCAAGCCGTTCACGAACAGCACCAGGATCAGCATCGCCAGGGCGCCGAGCGACAGGGCAAACCACAGGCAACTGCGGGGATCCATGTGACCGGTCGGTATCGGCCGGTTGCGGGTACGCGCCATGCGCGCATCGACGCGACGATCCACCAGGTGATTGATCGCCGCCGCCGAGGCGGCCGCCATGCCGATCCCGAGCGTACCGAATATCAGTGGCTGCAGCGGCACCATCCCGGGCGTCGCCAGGAACATCCCGACGACCGCGGTAAACACGATCAACGCGACCACCTTGAGCTTGCACAGGCCGACATAATCGCGCCAGGCCAGGCCGCCGTTCCGAGTCGTCGTGGTCAGCTCGATATTCTCAGCCATTACTGCCCAACCTTGAGTATGTACGAGACCAAATCAACCGACGTAAGAGATACGCAGCAGCCGCTCGAGGTCCTTGATCATCCCGCGCGGCTCGGCATCCGTCGCGTATTCCATCATCAGATTGCCCAGCGGATCGACCAGATAGATCTGGCCCGGCACGGGGAATCCGGTGTCGTTCCGGTCGCTGCGCGGACGCGCGACCGCGAGGCCCGGATAATGCGCCTCGATCTCTGTAATCCATTCGGCGGTCGGGGGGGCATCGAGCAGCAACAGGCGCTGCACCCGATCGATATTCTTGCCCTGGGCCAGCCGCACCTGGCGCAAGACGTACAGCGCCTCCTGGCATGCCGTTTCGCAGGGTCCGGCCAACCGGTAGACCAGCGTCCAATCCTCCTTGAACAGCGCCGGGTCGACCG
>JBAYTM010000047.1:0-9166 GCA_041675685.1 Thiohalobacteraceae bacterium | reverse complement strand
TACCTTGTGCGTCGCCAACGCGATCGCGAAGGGTAGGCCGAGAAAGATCAACGCCGGCAATTGAATCAATCCGGCGCCGCCGCCCGACAAGGCCGACAGCAGATTCGCAAACAGCGAGATTGCAAACAAAACCAGGTGCTCGATACCGCTCATCGACCGTCTGCGGCATCGAAGCCGCGCCGCTACGCAATGGACAGGGCGCCATCTTCCCGCAGCCGGGTCGGCAGGTACAGCACGCGCAGTCTTAAGGGATCAGTTACCCATGCAGCCGATGAAGTCCACGTTCAAGCAACTTCTGGTAGCGACACTCGCGGGTGCGCTGTTGACACTGGGTCAGGTGCAGGCCGCCGAGCCCGGCAAGAGCGTCGGCCGGCTCTATAAATGGAAGGACGAGAACGGCAAGGTGCATTACGGCGACAAGATTCCCCCGCAATACGCCAAACAGGAGCGCAAGGTGCTCAACGACCAGGGTGTCGAGGTTAAAACCCTGGAAGCCGCCAAGACGCCGGAACAGCTTGCGGAAGAGGAGCGTCTCGCCGAACAGCGCCGTGAACAGGAACGTGTCGCCGCGGAACGCGCCGCGCACGACCGCATGTTGCTGGCCACTTTCTCGACCGAAGACGACATGGTGATGACCCGCGATGGCAAGATTGCCGCCATCGACGGCATTCTGCGCGTAACGCGCGGACGCATCGACAAACTCGAAGAGACTCTGTCCGGCCTGACGCGCCGCGCCGCCGAACTGGAGCGTGCAGGAAAGCCAATTCCCGACAGCCTGCACGAGGAAATTCTCGGGGCGCGCGGTCAGGTACAGCGTTATCTGGACTACATCGCGACAAAGCGCCGCGAACAGGAAGGCATCCGCGCGCAATTCGAGGTCGACATCCGCCGCTTCCGCGAACTCCGGGCCGCGCAGTTGGAGCCGCCGCGGCCTTGAACCCTCCGGTCCGCCGCTGCGCGGAACGCACCCTTTGACCGCAAAGGACGCGAAGGCGCGCTAAGGACTCAATCGCGTAGCTGAACGCCGTTCGTGAGCCTGTTTGGTAAAGATTTGTGAGTCCCGCTCGGCTGCGCAAACTGCAGTCAATTTTCCGTTGCGCGCCTTAGCGACCTGCTATCAGGCCCGGATCAGAGTGCCCACGCCTTCGTCCGTGAACAGTTCCACCAGCACTGCGTGCTCGACGCGGCCATCGATGATATGCGCGGCGCGGACACCGCCTTTGACGGCGTCCAGTGCGCAGCCGATCTTGGGCAGCATGCCGCCGTGAATGGTGCCGTCGGCGATCAGGTCGTCCACCTGTCGCGCATTCAGCCCGGACAGCAATTGCCCGTCCTTGTCCAATAGGCCGGCAGTATTCGTCAATAGGATCAGCTTTTCGGCGCCCAGCACCTCGGCGACCTTACCGGCGACCAGGTCGGCGTTGATGTTGTATGACATCCCGTCGCCGCCGACACCGATCGGGGCAATGACCGGGATGAAGTTGCCGGTGACGAGCATGTCGACCACGGCCGGGTCGATGCTTGCCACTTCGCCCACATAACCCAGGTCGAGGTTCTCCGCGGCATCGAGGTCGGCCGCGCCGCTTTCCATGAACATCTTGCGCGCCCGGATAAGGTCGCCGTCTTTGCCGGTCAGCCCCACCGCACGTCCGCCGTGGCGATTGATCAGATTGACGATGTCCTTGTTCACCAGTCCACCCAGCACCATCTCGACCACGTCCATGGTCTCTGCGTCGGTCACACGCATGCCCGAGATGAAGGTCGATTGCTTGCCGATCTTCTCCAGCAGCTTGCCGATCTGCGGGCCGCCGCCGTGTACCACCACGGGATTGATGCCGACCAGTTTCATCAAAACGATGTCACGCGCGAAGCCCTGTTTGAGCTTCTCGTCGACCATCGCGTTGCCGCCATATTTGATGACCACCGTCCTGCCCTGGAACCGCTGTATGTAGGGCATCGCCTCGGTGAGCACATGCGCAACGTTGTGGGCGGATTCTGCTGTTAGTGCCATGAGGTGGGTCCTGGAAATACTTTATCGAAACGACCTTTCACACGAAGGACACCAAGACCACAAAGGAAAAGCCTTTACGACTGAAAAAGCCTTGGTGTCCTTCGTGTCCTTAGTGGTTACCGAATATTACGAACTCAGAACGGCAGGGCGAGCTCCGGGTCGGCGGCCAGCATGGCGTCCCGGAACAGATTCTGGATGCGTTCCAGCGCCTGTTGCGTGTCACCTTCGAAGCGGATCACCAGGCAAGGCATGGTGTTGGATGCGCGCACCAGGCCCCAGCCGTCCGCGAAGTCGGCGCGCAGCCCGTCGATGGTCAGAATCTCTGCGTCCGCGAACTGCGCTTTGCCGAGAAAGTCTGCCATGAAGCGCTGCGGTTCGCCTTCCCGCATCGGCAGGAGGAGTTCCGGGGTATTGACGCCGTCCGGCAGCGAGGCGAAGACGCTGGTCGAGGTGCGGTGATCGTTCGAAAGGGTCTCCAGCAGGCGGGCGGCCGAATACAGCGCGTCGTCGAAGCCATACCAGCGCTCTTTGAAGAAGATATGTCCGCTCATCTCGCCGGCCAGCAGCGCGCCGGTCTCCTTCATGCGCGCCTTGATCAGCGAATGGCCGGTCTGCCAGATCTCGGGGCTGCCGCCAAAATCGCGGATGATCTTCGCCAGGTGTCTGGTGCATTTGACGTCATAGATGACGTCGGCGCCGGGGTTGCGGCCCAGTACGTCCATGGCGAACAACATCAGCAGTCGGTCCGGCCAGATGATCTCCCCGCCGGACGCGACGACCCCGAGGCGATCGCCGTCGCCGTCGAAGGCGAAGCCGACGTCGGCACCGTGCTCGCGCACGGCCTGGATCAGATCGGCGAGGTTCTCCGGCCGGCTCGGGTCGGGGTGATGGTTGGGGAAGCGGCCATCCACGTCGCAATGCAGGGGGACCACTTTGCAGCCGAGGCTCTCCAACAGCATCGGTGCAATGCCGCCGGCAACGCCGTTGCCGCAGTCGACCACGACCCGCATCGGGCGAGCGATCTGTACGTCTTTGCGGACACGCTCGACATATTTGTCGGTCATGTCCAATTGTTCGTATTGCCCGTCGCCGCTTGCAAAGTCGTTGCTTTGGATGCGCTCACGCAGGCGCTGGATGTCTTCGCCGTACAGCGTGTCGCCCGCCAGCACGATCTTCATGCCGTTGTACTCGGGCGGATTGTGGCTACCGGTCAGCATCACGCCCGAGCGGGTATCCAGGGTATGCGCCGCAAAGTAGAGCACCGGTGTGGGCACCTGCCCGATGTCTTTGACGTGCACGCCCGTGGCGCGTAGCCCACGGACCAAGGCCGTCTGCAGATCGGGCCCTGACAGGCGGCCGTCACGGGCCACGATGACGCTTTGCTCGCCGCGGGACAAAGCCTCCGAGCCGATCGCGCGGCCGATCTCGTAGACGACATCCGCCGATAAATTCTGCTCCACCACACCCCGGATGTCGTAGGCGCGGAAAATCGCCGGATCGACCTCGACCTCTTGGACACCGATAGCGCCCAGGTCGAGGCCGATATTTGCGAAGTCGTCTGCCGGTGCCGGCGCCGGAGGCAGACTGGACGGGCCGGCCGAGCTGTTCGGGGCAGCCGACGCCGACGCGGCGGGCGCAGCGGCGGGCACGTCCCCGAACAGCTTGCGGACGCCCTCGATGGCCGCCGCGCACTCCCGCAGCTGAAGGGCATATCGGGGTTGCAGGCGGCCGTTGCGGCCGTCGCGAACGGCGCCGAGCAACAGCGTCTGGTCCTGCTGCAAGGCGCGCCGGAACGAGCGCAGGATCAACAGCAGCAGCAGACCGAAGATCGCGATGCCGCTGCCTGCGATGGCCCACAGGCCTTCCGTCGAGCTCGAGAACCCGCCGGCGGCGCTCCAGTACGCGACTTTCCAGCGGCTATTCGGGATATCGACCGTCAAAGTCGGATTGCCGTCGCGCAGCGCCTGGGCGCCGCGTTTGGCGAGCACCACCGGGGCCCCGTTGCTGACCACCTGCCAGACCTCGCCATAGCCGCGCGTCAGCCGGGGCGCATCGAGCGCTTCCTGCACACTGGCCAAGGGGTAGTTGACCATCAGGTGGCCGGTGATGCGCCGGCCGCTGGCGCTGAGGATGCGCCGTACCAGCGTGATGTGCTGCTGCGGGCTACCGAATAGATGCACCTCGGCGGGCGGCGGGGCGTCGCTGGTTTCGGCCTGACGCAACATGTCCAGCGCGGCATAACTCAGCGGGGGCGAGGCGTTCATGTCGACTTCGGTCAGGCCCGGCGGAAGGATACGCACCCGCACTGCGTCCGGAAACAGATAGGCCAGTTCCGCCTCGCGCTGCTGGCGCAGCGCCGGATCGTCGCGGCCGACCAGTTCCACCAGCCGGGCATCGCGCGCCAACAACTCCATCTTTGCGGTGTTCTGCGCGACTTGGGTGGCGATACGATCGGCGAGGTTCTCGGCCGTCAGGCTGATCTCCTGTCGCCAGCTCTCCGCGGCCTGCGACGCGGCGTCGCGCTGGAAAAAGATCGCGATGCCGGCCAGCAATGCGGCCGCCAACAGAAAGACGAGTACCCCGAGATGCGCGAGGCTGAGCCGGCCGCTGGCTGGTGAATGGGAAGTGGCATTGCGGCCACGCGCGGTTTCGAGCTTGGGTAGCTTGAACGCCATCTTCGATTGTTTCCTCAGGGCTTATGAACGCCCCGTGTGCCCGAAACCACCGGCGCCACGTTGGCTCGCCGTAAATTCGCCGACAATGTCGAATTGCGCCCGCACCACCGGCACTATGACCAGCTGGGCAATGCGCTCGCCCGGCGCGATGGTAAAGGACTCATTACCCCGATTCCAGCAGGACACGAACAGCTGTCCCTGGTAATCCGAGTCGATCAGCCCGACCAGGTTGCCAAGCACGATGCCATGCTTGTGGCCGAGCCCGGAACGCGGCAGCAGCACCGCCGCCAAACCGGGGTCTTCGATATGGATCGCCAGGCCCGTCGGGATAAGTTCGGTCGATCCGGGCTCCAGCTTGAGCGGTTCGGCTAGACAGGCGCGCAAATCCATCCCTGCGGAACCGCCGGGGGCGTAGTCGGGAAGCCGAAATTCATTGCCGATGCGCGGGTCGAGGATCTTAAGCTGAATCTTCTGCATGCAGGTCGAGGGCTCCGGACGGGGTGGATTGGCGTTTCGCTTGGAAGCGGGCGGCGATGTGCTTGATCAGTTCACGCGCCAACTGTTGTTTGTTCTGGCGCGGCAGCTCGCATTCGCCGCCCTCCCAATACAGGGTCAGGGCGTTGTCGTCCGCGTCGAAGCCTTGTCCGGGGACGTTCACCAGATTTGCCGCGATCATGTCCAGCGACTTGGACATGCGTTTCCCGCGCGCGTTTTCGGCCAAACGTTCGGTCTCGGCGGCGAAGCCGAGCGTGAAGGGTGCGGGTCGCGCGGCCGCAACGGCGGCCAGGATATCGGGGGTGCGTTGCAGGTCGAGCTGCAGGCCGGGCGTCAGCTTCTTGAGCTTGTGCGCGGCGCTTACCAGCGGGCGATAGTCGGCAACGGCCGCGGCGGCGACAAACACGTCACAGCCGGCGACCCGCGCCATTACGGCGGCGTGCATTTCCTCGGCGGTTTCGACGGGAATGGAGTCGACGCGTGGGGGGCTCGACAGTGCGACGGGCCCGCTGACCAGCGTGACACGCGCGCCGGCCTCCGCGGCCGCCGCCGCGATGGCATAACCCATCTTGCCGGAACTCCGGTTGCTGATGTAGCGAACCGGGTCGATGGCTTCGCGCGTCGGCCCCGCGGTGATCAATACATGGAGGCCGGCAAGGGCGCCGGTTTCGAACAACCGGCCGAGCGCCGTCACGATCTCGTGCGGTTCGGACATGCGCCCCGGTCCGGTCTCGCCGCACGCCTGACTGCCGGTGCCGGGGCCGCAGATTTGCACGCCGCGCGCGCGCAGGGCGGTCAGATTTTCCCGCGTGGCCGGATGGTCCCACATCGCCTGATTCATGGCCGGTGCGACCAGCAGGGGGGCGCGGCTCGCAAGGCACACCGCGCTCAGCAGGTCGTCGGCCAGACCTTGCGCCAGGCGGGCGAGGCTGTTGGCGCTGGCCGGCGCGATCAGCACGGCATCGGCCCAGCGCGCCAGCTCGATGTGACCCATGGCCGCCTCGGCCTGGGTGTCGAACAGTTCGGTGCGAACCGGCTGCCCCGACAGCGCCTGCAGGGTCAGGGGCGTGATGAATTGCGTCGCGCCGGTAGTCATGACTACGCGCACCTCGGTGCCGGCCTCGCGCAACCGCCGCACCAGCTCCGCACTCTTGTAGGCGGCGATCCCGCCGGTCACGCCGAGGAGGATGCGTTTATTGGAAAGCTCAAGCATGTTCAGGAGTTTACCTCAGAAGGGCGCGGGGTAATATCGACCCGTGCGCACGACTGCCCGCGACCGGTCCTCCTTGATGCTCCACGCGCACCTTGATCCGTTATGTCGGCGAGAGACACCCGAGGCACGGGCTCGATTGGGATGCGCGTTCCGTGCGTTACGGCGACTCCCTCGCTATGCTATCGACGTCAAGACGACAACAAGGAGGTTGTCTCATGTCCATTCGTCACTGGCCGGTCGGCGAGCGGCCGCGCGAAAAGCTGCTCAGCCGCGGTCCCGAAAGCCTCTCCGACGCCGAGTTGCTCGCCATCTTCCTGCGTACCGGCGTCGCTGGTCACAACGCAATCGAACTGAGTCGTCAGCTCCTGGATCAGCACGGCGGGTTGCGCGCCTGGCTGGACCTGCCGCCGGCCCGGCTCAAGTCCTGCCGCGGTCTGGGTGTGGCGACCACGGCCTTGCTGCTGGCGGCGCTGGAGCTCGGGCGCCGCTACTTGCTCGCGGACCTCCAGCGCGGCGATGCCTTGAGCAATCCCGATGCGACCCGGCGTTTTCTTCAAGCGCGGCTGGGCGGTTACCCTTATGAGGTGTTCGCCTGCCTGTTCCTGGACAATCGCCACAGGGTCATCGAATACGAGGCCTTGTTCCGCGGAACCATCGACGGTGCCAGCGTTCACCCGCGCGAGGTGGTCAAGGCGGCGTTGGCACACAATGCCGCGGCCGTCATTCTGGCCCACAACCATCCATCGGGCGTGGCCGAGCCGAGCCAGGCGGACATGCATCTGACCAGACGGCTGCGCGAAGCCTTGGGCTTGGTGGATATCCGGGTCCTGGACCACCTGGTGATAGGCGACCGCGAGGCCGTGTCCTTTGCCGAACGCGGGCTGTTGTGAAGGCCGGCCGCCGCTTGTCTCGCACCGGTCCATCTGACATAATGCGCCGCTCCGTGGAACCCCGCGGATTGGCTCCCGGGTTCCGATCAGGTTCATTATCAAGGATTTGCAGCTATGTCCAGAGTCTGCCAGGTGACTGGGAAACGGCCGATAACCGGCAACAACGTTTCTCACGCCAACAACAAGACGAGGCGCCGTTTCCTGCCCAACCTGCACAGTCATCGGTTCTGGGTCGAGAGCGAAAACCGCTTCGTCAGTCTGCGCCTGACCTCCAAGGCCATGCGCATCATCGACAAGAAGGGCATCGACGCGGTCCTCGCCGACCTGCGCGCCCGTGGCGAAAAGGTCTGAGGTGATATATGGCTAAGGGTGCACGCGACAAGATCAAAATGGTATCGAGCGCCGGTACCGGTCATTTCTATACCACCACCAAGAACAAGCGCACGACGCCGGACAAGCTCGAAATGCGCAAGTACGACCCGGTGGTGCGCAAGCACGTGGCGTACAAGGAAGCCAAGATCAAGTAATCGTCGATCTTGTTGCTCCGAATATGAAGAACCCGGCCTCGGCCGGGTTTTTGTTTTCACGCCTACTTTAACCGCAACGGTAAACTCAAACCGCCTGCACGCTATAGCTGCGCAACCGGCGAGCGAAGTCCTCGAGTGCCTGGACGCCGGTGGCTTCAGCGCGCTGGCACCAGTCGTGCAGCGACTGGCGGAGCTGCTCCTGGCTCTCGGCGCGCCTGCTCCATACCACCTGGAGTTGCTGGCGGAATTGGTAGACGAGTTTGAGTCGTTCGTTCATATCCAGCAGGCGCTGCAGTCGCTGGGCCGCGGAGTCATCCATCAGGCTGGTTTCGCGCACCAACAGCCAGCGCGCCTGGCGTATGATGCTGCGACGCGAGGCGTCGACACTGCGGAACTCTTCGCGCAACACGGGAAGAACCACGGCGCGCGCATAATGCGCCATGACGTGCAGCGGGTTGAGTACCACGGCGCGTACCGTATCCAGATCGACGGTTCGCTTGCCGGCCACGGTCTGCGGACGGCGGCTGACCTTTTTGACCCGCGCGAGACGCAGAACTTCCATCGTCCGAATATAAAACCAGCCGATGTCGAATTCCCACCAACGCGCCGACAGCTTGGCCGAACTCGGGAAGGCATGGTGATTGTTGTGCAGCTCTTCGCCGCCGATCAGGAGGCCCAGGGGCGAGATGTTGGTCGAGCGGTCCTGGCTCTCGAAATTGCGATAGCCCCACCAGTGCCCGAGGCCGTTGATCACGCCGGCCGCGAAGAAGGGAATCCATAGCATCTGCACGGCCCAGATCGAGAGGCCGAGTGCACCGAATAGCAGTACGTCGATCACCGCCATGACGGCAATGCCGGTCGCTGGGTGAGCCGCGTAGAGCTTTCGTTCCAGCCAATCATCAGGCGTGCCATGGCGATATTTTGCGACCAGCGCACGGTCCTTCGAGGCCGCACGGTACAGCTCGGCGCCGCGCCAGAGAACGGTATCGATGCCGACGACGGCGGGACTGTGCGGATCTGCTTCGGTCTCGCAGCTCGCATGGTGTTTGCGATGGATGGCGACCCATTCCGATGTCACCATGCCCGTGGTCAGCCATAGCCAGAAGCGAAAGAAATGGCTGACCACGGGGTGCAGTTCCAGCGCACGATGGGCTTGGTGCCGATGTAGAAACACTGTGACGGAAACGATCGTGACGTGCGTAAGCGCCAGTGCGATCAGCACATGGCCCCACCAAGGAAGAGGCACCAGACCGTGGCTAAAAAACGGGAACAGGAAATCGGACATGCGGGAGAGACTCGTGGCAGGACTGCGAGGAACATCCAAGCCGTAATTCTATCATGGCGTCCGGCATGTT
>JBAYTM010000046.1:0-9224 GCA_041675685.1 Thiohalobacteraceae bacterium | reverse complement strand
TACTGCTCGCCCAGCATGCTGCGCATCCGTTGAACCTGCTGCTGCTTGGCAAAGCGATATTCCGGTATCGAGATTTCCACGCCATTGACGCTGGCCGCATAGACCTTTGCCTCGTTTTTGAGGTAGCTGTCGATGCCCCATAACCCGAAGACGACGGCGATGAGACCGACAATCAGCCAGGCAATCCAGCCTGTCACGCGATCACGAATGGCCTGAAGCATAGTGGTTTCCTGAATCCGTTATTGTCTTTGGCCATCCGAGGGACGGCTGCGAGGTCTTCGAGTCCGGGGACTGTACAAAGTAAAAGGGCGCCCATCAAGGGCGCCCTTTCGTCGTGTGGCGGAGTTAACGGGCCTCGAACCCGCGACCCCCGGCGTGACAGGCCGGTATTCTAACCAACTGAACTACCACTCCACATTCTGACCCTGGTGGGTGCTGAGGGGATCGAACCCCCGACATTCGCCTTGTAAGGGCGACGCTCTACCAGCTGAGCTAAGCACCCGAGCGGCGCGCTAGTTTACGGCATCCTTCAGGGCTTTGCCAGCCTTGAATGCCGGCGCTTTGGACGCCTTGATGTTGATGGTTTCACCGGTCTGCGGATTGCGGCCCGCACGCGCCGCGCGCTCGCGAACTTCGAAGGTTCCAAAACCGACCAGCGCGACCTGTTCGCCCTTCTTGAGCGCATCGGCAATCCCGTTCAACATCGCGTCGATGGCCCGCGTCGCTGTGGCCTTGTTCAAATCCGCCGCCTCGGCAACTACTTCGATCAATTCCGCCTTGTTCATATATAAATGCTCCTTCCCCCCGCGTACGACCCGGGTGGGATGCGCCTTGTTCTTTAGGATATGGAGATCTGGGTACCCGGTCGATCGGGAAGCCAAAAAAGTTTCGTGCTGGACCGCGGGATTTCACAAACGAAAGGGAACATCCGGACAGGCACGCGGCACTTTATACCAAGGCGTCAGAAGCGCTGTCAACCGACGCCTTCAATTAAGAAGGGCAGTATCGTATAAAACGCTACTGCCCTTCCCCGTCGAAACGACTCAGTGTGCGTGCACGGATGAACGTTTGCGCTTGGATTTCGATTCGTCCTTCTTCTCGCCGGGCTCCACGCCCTCCTCGCCTTCTCCGGCCGCCGCGACCGGTGCCGGCATATGCTGCAGAGCGACCTGCAGGACTTCGTCGATCCACTTTACGGGATGTATTTCAAGCTTGTCCTGAACGTTTTTCGGAATCTCGGCCAGGTCCTTTTGATTCTCTTCCGGAATCAACACGGTCGTGATGCCGCCGCGATGCGCGGCAAGCAGCTTCTCTTTCAATCCGCCGATCGGCAACACCTCGCCACGCAGGGTGATCTCGCCGGTCATGGCCACGTCGGCGCGTACCGGGACTTTGGTCAGCGCCGACACGAGGGCCGTACACATCCCGACACCGGCGCTCGGCCCGTCTTTCGGAGTTGCACCTTCCGGGACGTGCACGTGGATGTCGTACTTCTGATAGAAGTCCGGATCGACGCCTAGCACCGCCGCACGGCTGCGCACCACGGTGGTGGCCGCCTGGATCGACTCCTGCATCACGTCGCCAAGCTGCCCGGTATGGATCAGACGTCCCTTGCCCGGGACGATCGCCGCCTCGATGGTCAGCAGCTCGCCGCCGACCTCGGTCCAGGCCAGTCCGGTCACCTGTCCGATCTGATCGCGCTCTTCCGCGCGCCCATAGCGGAACCGTCGCACGCCCAAGTACTTATCCAGGTTCTTGGGCGTGACAGTGATCTTGCGGTCCTCCTTCTTGAGCAGGAGTTCTTTCACGACCTTGCGGCAGATCTTTGCGATCTCACGCTCGAGGTTACGGACACCGGCCTCGCGCGTGTAGTACCGCACGATGTCGCGCAGGGTGTTGTCGCTGACGGTGAGCTCGTCCTTGCGAAGACCGTTGCTCTTGATCTGCTTCGAAAGCAGATAACGTTTGGCGATGTTGATCTTCTCGTCCTCGGTGTACCCGGGGATACGAATCACCTCCATACGGTCGAGCAGCGGACCGGGGATGTTCAGGGTGTTGGCGGTCGCCACGAACATCACGTCGGACAGGTCGAAATCCACTTCCAGATAATGATCGCTGAAGGTGTTGTTCTGCTCCGGATCGAGCACCTCCAACAGCGCCGACGACGGGTCGCCACGGAAGTCCATCGACATCTTGTCGATCTCGTCCAACAGGAACAACGGATTGCGCACCGCGATCTTTGAAAGGTTCTGAACCAGCTTGCCCGGCAGCGAACCGATATAGGTGCGCCGGTGGCCGCGGATCTCCGCCTCGTCGCGAACGCCGCCCAAGGACATGCGGACGAACTTGCGGTTGGTCGCGCGGGCGATCGAACGCCCGAGCGAGGTCTTGCCGACGCCCGGCGGGCCGACGAGGCAAAGAATCGGCCCCTTCAGCTTGCGAACGCGCTGCTGAACCGCGAGATATTCGAGGATGCGTTCCTTGACCTTGTCCAGCCCATAGTGATCTTCTTCCAGCACCTGCTCGGCAGCCGCCAGGTCGTGGCGAATCTTGGTGCGCTTCTTCCAAGGGACACTCACCAGCCACTCGATATAGTTGCGCACCACGGTCGCTTCAGCCGACATCGGCGACATCATCTTCAGCTTGTTGAGTTCCGACTGTGCCTTGTCGCGCGCCTCTTTGGTCATGCCAGCCTTTTCGATCTTCTGCTGGAGTTCCTCGACCTCATTGGGCGCGTCTTCGAGCTCGCCCAGCTCCTTCTGAATGGCCTTCATCTGCTCATTCAGATAGTACTCGCGCTGGCTCTTTTCCATCTGCTGCTTGACACGGCCACGAATCCGCTTCTCGATCTGCAGGATGTCGATCTCGCCTTCGATCAGGCCCATCAGGTGCTCGAGGCGACCACGCACCGAATCGATCTCGAGGATGTGCTGCTTTTCCTCGATCTTGAGCGACATGTGCGCAGCGATGGTGTCGGCGAGTCGCCCCGCATCGTCGATACCCGAGAGCGAAGTGAGGATCTCCGGTGGCACCTTTTTGTTGAGTTTGACGTACTGGTCGAACAGCGCCAGCAGCGAACGCATCAACACCTCGACCTCGCGGTCATCGGCTGCGGTCTGCGGTTCGGCCGACTCGACCTCTGCGGAAAAAAACTCCTCGATTTCCTCGAAACGCTTTATACGCGCGCGCTCCGCTCCCTCGACCAGCACCTTGACCGTCCCATCCGGGAGTTTGAGCAATTGCAGGATAGTGGATAGGGTACCGATGCTATGGATGTCTTCGACCTGCGGGTCGTCCACATCTGCGCTGCGCTGCGCGACCAGCAGAATGCGCTTGTCACTCTGCATTGCGGTGTCGAGCGCGCGGATCGACTTCTCGCGCCCGACAAACAGCGGGATGACCATATGCGGATACACCACTACATCGCGCAGCGGCAAGACGGGGATCGTTGCGTTGGTGGATTCTGTCATCGCGGTTTTCTTGTCCTCGTGCTCCATTCGGAGTCCCTCGTGCGGATGCGGATGGCGCGGGTCTCTGGATAGCGGTCCGGTGAACCGTTCCGACTCGCGTGCTCAGGCCTATATGCGGGCGCTCTGCGTCCGATTCAATGGCTGCTTCGACCGCCGTTCGGCGGGAATAATTACGCAAGTTCTACGCCAGGACGGCGCGTGTCGCTCAAGTGGGAAAAGGCGGTGACCGGCCATTCGGCCGGTCCGGACTCAGTCCGAGGCCGCGCGCTGCTCCGCTGCCTCATACAACATGTAAGGCTTTGACTCACCGCTGATAACGGATTCGTCGACCACAATCTTGCGGACCTGTTCCATGGACGGGAGATCGTACATCGTATCGAGCAGGACCTGCTCCAGGATCGTGCGCAGACCGCGCGCGCCAGTTTTCCGTTCCATGGCCTTCCGGGCCACCGCCCGCAGCGCCTCCTCCCGGAATTCGATCTCGCAACCTTCCATCTCGAACAGCTTGCTGTACTGCTTGGTGATGGCGTTGCGCGGCTCCGTCAAAATCTGCACCAGCGCCGATTCGTCCAGCTCCTCCAGCGTAGCGACCACCGGCAGGCGTCCGACGAATTCTGGAATCAGACCATAGCGGATCAGGTCCTCGGGTTCGACGTCGTACAAAATCTGACCGACGTTGCGGCTGTCTTCCTTGCTCTTGACCTCGGCCGAAAAACCGATCCCGCCCTTTTCGGAACGGCCGCGGATGATCTTTTCCAGACCCGCAAAGGCGCCGCCGCAAATGAACAGGATGTTTCCGGTATCGACCTGCAGGAACTCCTGCTGCGGATGTTTTCGACCGCCCTGGGGCGGCACCGACGCGATCGTGCCTTCGATCAGCTTGAGCAGCGCCTGCTGCACACCTTCGCCCGAGACGTCGCGGGTGATCGAGGGGTTGTCGGATTTACGCGAAATCTTGTCGATTTCGTCAATATAAACGATGCCCGTCTGCGCCTTCTCGACGTCGTAATCGCACTTCTGCAAGAGCTTCTGAATAATGTTTTCGACATCTTCACCGACATAGCCGGCCTCGGTCAGCGTGGTCGCGTCGGCGATGGTGAAGGGCACGTTCAGTAACCGCGCCAAGGTTTCGGCAAGGAGCGTCTTGCCGGACCCGGTCGGCCCGATCAGCAGGATATTACTCTTGGAGAGTTCGACCTCGTCTTTGTGGCCGCGTGCCTCCAGGCGTTTGTAGTGGTTGTAAACCGCCACTGACAACACCTTTTTGGCGCGTTCCTGGCCGATGACGTACTCGTCGAGGACATGCTTGATCTCTTGCGGCTTGGGCAATTTATCGCCTGTGGCCGCCGCCTTCTCCTGCATCTCTTCGCGAATGATGTCGTTGCACAACTCGACGCATTCGTCGCAGACGAACACAGAAGGCCCGGCGATCAGCTTGCGCACTTCATGCTGGCTCTTGCCGCAGAACGAGCAGTAAAGAAGCTTGCCGTCGTCTCCCTTGCCGTTACGGTCGTTACTCATATCCCACCCTCTCTCAGCTCAGGCGCAGATCGGCCATATCGTTGAAGGATCACTGTCCGGCCCGCGGTCGAAACCGGCCGACTGGACGCGCGATATCTACCCTGCCGTTCATTCAACTACGGTTCCCGCACAATAACAAGCAATCCCCGTGCCCATTTGGGGAATCTGTATGTGTCAAACCTTGGCCACTTCTCCGACGCGGTGCAACAGCACCTTGTCGACCAAGCCGTAGTCACAGGCCTGCTCGGCACCCATGAAATTATCGCGATCGGTATCCTTCTCGATGCGCTCCATGGGCTGTCCCGTGTGTTTCGCGAGAATGGTGTTCAGGCGCTCCCGCACCAGCAAAATCTCCTTGGTATGAATCTCGATGTCGCTCGCCTGGCCTTGGAAACCGCCCAAGGGCTGATGAATCATCATGCGCGAGTGCGGAAGACAATAGCGTTTGCCATGCGCACCGCCGGTCAACAACACCGCGCCCATGCTGGCCGCCTGGCCGATACACATCGTGCTGATGTCGGGCTTCACGAACTGCATGGTGTCGTAAATGGCCAGACCGGCACTGACGGAACCACCGGGCGAATTGATATACAAGTGAATATCCTTGTCGGGATTCTCCGACTCGAGAAACAGCAGCTGCGCGACAATGACATTTGCCATGTAGTCTTCAACCGGACCGACCACGAAAACCACGCGTTCTTTGAGCAGACGCGAATAGATGTCGTAAGCGCGTTCACCGCGGGCGGTCTGCTCGATGACCATCGGCACCAGATTCAGCGCCGTCGTATGCTGCGCGCCCGGCTTCGCAAATGTATCGGTCATGTATATAGATCCTTTAGGCGTTCAATGACTTACGGATTTCGGTCAACTCGTCGAAGCTGCAGGGCGATTCCTCCACCTGCGCCTGACTCAGTATCCACTCCACCACCTGCTCTTCCAACACCAGCGATTGCGCGCTGACCAAAGCATCGCGGTTTTCATAGTACCACTTGACCACCTCGTCGGGATTCTCATAGCTCGCGGCCAGCGTCTCGACGGTACGACGGACACGTTCGGGATCGACTTGAATCCCGTTGCGCTTGATGACCTCGCCGATGATCAGCCCCAGGCTCACGCGCCGCCGGGCGCGCGCCTCGAACAGATCGCGCGGCAGATTGACGCTCTGCTGGTTGGCGCTGAGCTGATCCTGGGTATCCTTCGCCAGACGATCGATCTCCTGATCCAGCAGTCCAGCGGGCAGGTCGATCTGGTTGCGTTCCAGCAGCTGATCGAAGGCGCGGTCCTTGGTGACCGCCTGAACCATCTGTTCCAGTTCGCGGCGCATGTTGTTGGCGACTTCCTCACGCAACGCGGCGGCGCCATCGACGCCGAGCGACTTGGCGAACGCGTCGTCGAGCTCGGGCAGCTTGCGCGACTCGACCTCCTTCACGTTGACTTTGAACTGTACCGGTTTGCCGGCGACGTCGCGGCTGTGGTAGTCGTCCGGGAAGCGCAGATCCATGGTGACTTCATCACCGGCCTTGGCGCCGACGAGTTTTTCTTCGAAACCGTCGATCAGTTGCTTGCTGCCGATCTCCACTTGCATACCGGTCCCGCTGCCGCCGGGGAACTCAACGCCATCGATGGTGCCGGTGAAGTCGAGGGTCACGCGATCGCCTTGGTCAGCGCCGCGGTCCGCGGCTTCCCAGGAGCCACGCTGCTGACGCAGCTTCTGCAGCATGTTCTCGATATCCTGTTCGCCCACCGTCGCGACCGGTTTGGCGATCTTCACGTCGCTGAGCGGCGCCGGTTCGAATTCCGGATAGACATCGAATACCGCGACATATTCCAGCGCCTTGCCTTGCTCCACGGTGCGGGGTTCGAGCTTGGGTTCGCCGGCCGGCCGCAAGTTCTCCTGCGAAAGCGCCTCTTGAAGGGTCGATCCCATGACGTCGCCGGCCACCTCGAGGTGAACCTGGCGTCCATACCGCTGCTGCACCACTTTGAACGGCACTTTGCCCGGGCGGAAGCCGGCGATGCGCGCAGAGCGCGACAGCGACTTCAGGCGGCTCTCGACCTCCTGATCGATCCGTTCCGCTGGCACCTGCACCGTCATACGGCGGCCCAAGGCACCCGTGGTTTCTACAGAGACTTGCATGAGATCACCTCTAGCTGATAAACGGCCGGACCGGATTCTTCTCGGCTGCCGGTCACTGGCCAATAACCCGACGGGAATTAAATGAGTATGGCACCCGGGTGCCACACGAAACCTGGTGCGAACGGAGAGACTCGAACTCTCACGGGTTGCCCCACTGGAACCTAAATCCAGCGCGTCTACCAATTCCGCCACATTCGCCAATCGCGCCCCGCGCAGTTGCACGGCGAAATCGCGGGCATTATAGCGCCATGCCTCGGCCAGGCGTAGCCCTAAAGGCGCTGAAACTGCGTGAAATTTTGAGCTGAAAATGGTTCGGGAAGGCCGGGGGCGAAGGCGGGAAATTGGTGGGCCGTGTAGGAATCGAACCTACAACCAATTGATTAAGAGTCCAGATAACATTGCCAATATTTCAGCCACTTAAGTCGTGCGTGCACAAAACAGTTACCGAGATATGTAGCTGAAGTGCTTAGGAAGCGGCGATGGGTTTTGTGCACGTGAAACGAGCTGTCTTTGCACCTTACGATGTCGTACTGCGCTCACTCGTCGCTCACAGTAGCGTGCTATATCTGTTGCCGCGAAGGCTCATCACTCCGTTGAGCGCATACCGGATTTGTAAATGGCCCATCGCGCCAGTCAGGACCTGTCGGCTGATTACGGTTTCGCGCATGGTTCGTTCAACTGCCGGGTCTCGTTTCGGGCACGAACTAGGGCGCGTAGTACACCCAAATAAATCAGTTCGCTGCTTAACTCGAATAACGTCATCTGGTGTGGGGAGGCCCGAACGAGAGTAACCAGTGGTCACGGCCACCGCCTTTGGGACAAGCAGCTCGTCCCATACCTCGTCTTTATGTCCCGTTACCGAGCCGTGATGGGGAACCTTAAAAACCTTGGCCTTCATCTGAGGGCGGTGATCCCGCAGTATGACGGACCAGCCGGTATACTCGCTCCCTTCTTCCTCAAGGTCGGAACCGAGGAGAGCAGCATGGCCTCCGAACTCTATCCAAACAGCAACTGCAGTGTGGTTTCTCTTGGGGCGTGGAAGCACTGCGCGAGGTTGACCCTCCCTTGGAATGAGCGCGCGCAGCGCTATCAGCGCTTTGTTGAACTCAACGTCACCCGGGGAAAGCGCTTTCGCATGCACCCGTAATCCGCTAGCCGTATGGGACGTTATTTCACGCCCTACAATGGCTGGAGCAAACTTGTCCAGCACATAATTCTTGTCGCGCCGGCCCCGGTCAGCTAAAACCCGCAAGATCTTAGCCAGCTCCACTATTCCACTCGTATTCCGATCGACCGTAAAACCGGTTGGCGACAATGTCTCGGTAAGCGCCACATACTCATCGAGATGGTGTGCTGCAGAATGATAAATTTTTGCCGCAGGACATCGACTAACTAAGTCGGCTGCGCCTTTAACGTGGTCATCGTGCCAGTGGGTAAGAACGATCCATTTCACCGCATTCTCGGGCGCCAGACCCAGTGCGGCAAGATACTCCGTAGCAATCGACTGGTCCAACGTACGAGATAGACAGGAGTCGACGACCATCCATTGCTGATCGCCTAGGTGAACAATGAGGCATTCCCCGATACCGGAACCGAAAATCGACACTTCGAATTCGTCGTTCGCCGGTGGCCGGTATTCAGGTTCCTCTAAGGGCATTTAAGAGGCCTTTTATTCTCTCTTGTGCGGCATTCAATTCCGCGCGGGTCCAAGCAGGTAGCCTACGAAAACGTATCCGCGACACGCGTTCCCTCGGCTTTCCAGGTCCCTCGGCGTAACCGATCGACCAGTAAAAAACTGCTCCGGGCATAATCAAAGCGTGGTCATCCGCCGGGATCTCATCGAGAGAGATCTCAACCTGCTCATGGGGATTTTCCGGATTAGTTTGATCGCGGATGATGGCCGTCATCGAACCATTGTTTACCAATTGAACCTCTCCATCCCAGCGCTGAAGCAACCGGAATGCGAACTTCGATTCTTCTATCCTGGGCAATAGTATTTGATCCGGAACCCGCGGCTGTTTTACAGGAGACGTCGGAGAGGTGAGGCCGGCAACAGCTAACGAACCCTCTGTTTCCTGGGTCTCGCTGGTACGGGT
>JBAYTM010000045.1:0-9336 GCA_041675685.1 Thiohalobacteraceae bacterium | reverse complement strand
CGTCCATGGTGCCGGCGGTGACGTTCAGATAGTGGCCTTTCACTTCGCCGGTCGCGGCGGAGGCGCGATTGACGGCCTCCATGCAATACAGGAAGCGGTCACGCCAATGCATGAACGGTTGCGAGTTGATGTTCTCGTCGTCCTTGACGAAGTCGAGTCCGCCCTTCAAGGCTTCATAGACCACGCGACCATAGTTGCGACCGGACAGGCCGAGTTTCGGCTTGGTGGTCGCGCCAAGCAGCGGACGGCCGAATTTGTCGAGCCGCTCGCGCTCGACGATGATGCCCGTGGCGGGACCCTGGAAGGTCTTCAGGTATGCGACCGGCAGGCGCATGTCCTCGAGACGAAGGGCCTTGACCGCCTTGAAGCCGAACACGTTGCCGATGATGGACGCGGTCAGATTCGCGATCGAACCCGGCTCGAACAGATCCAGGTCATAGGCGATGTAGGCGAAGTACTGCGCCTCGGTGCTGGTGCCATCGCCGGTGTTCGGCACCTTGTCGACGCGGTAGGCCTTGGCGCGATACAGCTCGCACGCCGTCAGGCGATCGGTCCAGACCACCGTCCAGGTTGCGGTGGAAGATTCGCCGGCGACAGCGGCCGCCGCCTCCTCCGGATCCACACCCGGCTGTGGGGTAATACGGAATAGCGCGATAACGTCGGTATCTTTGGGCTGATACTCGGGTTCCCAGTAGCCCATTTTCTTGTACGGGATAACGCCGGATTTGTAGCGTTCCTTACCCTCTGCAAGTGTTTGTGATTTGCCCATGACTGTCCTCCAGTTAAGCGTGTCAGTTCGCTAAAACCTCACCGGTATTGCAGCCATTGGCACACCCCGGTGATATGTTTCCGCGGCGTTGCCGCCTGCGTCTGATGATGCTGAATCCTGGCGCCGATCAATAACAGTCACTTTTTTCGATGATGCTGATAGACTTTCCTCTATACCTGTTCAGCAACAGGAGCGCATGAAAATGCGGCGCACCACGTTTCGGCAAATGGAAATCTTCTCCGCGATCGCGCGCCTGAAAAGTTTCACGCGCGCCGCCGAGGAACTGCATCTGACACAACCAACGGTGTCGATGCAGATGAAGAAGCTCGAAGAGACTGTCGGCCTTCCGCTGGTCGAACAGATCGGCAAACGCATCTTCCTGACCGGCGCAGGCAACGCGCTGCATGGCACCTGCCGTGAAATCTTCGACAGCCTCGATCGCTTCGAAATGCTGGTCGCGGATATGAAAGGCATGAAGAAGGGCTATTTGCGTATTGGCGTGGTGACCACGGCGAAGTATTTTGCGCCGCGGTTGCTGGGTCCGTTCTGCCAGAGATATCCGGGCGTCGATATTTCGCTTAAGGTCACCAACCGCGAGCGCGTGCTCGAACGTATCGCGGAGAATCTCGACGACGTCTACATCATGGGCCAGCCGCCCGAGAATCTGGAGATCCATGCGGAGCCGTTTCTATCCAACCCGCTCGTGGCGCTCGCCGCACGCGATCATCCGCTGGCCGGCAAGCGGCGCGTTCGTCTCAAACGCTTTGTCGAGGAGCCGCTCATCCTTCGCGAACCCGGATCCGGCACGCGCATCGCCTTCGAACGCCTGCTGAAGATGCACGGCTTCACGCCGCATATCCGTATGGAGCTGGGCTCCAACGAGGCCATCAAGCAAGCCGTGGCCGGTGGACTGGGTGTCGCAGTGCTGTCCAAGCACACGCTGGCGCTCGAAGGTCACGCGAGCGAACCGGTGATACTGGACGTCGAGCATTTGCCCATTGCGCGGCAATGGCACGCGGCCTACGCGAAGGACAAGCGCTTGTCCGTCATCGCGGAGACCTTTCTTGAATACCTGCGCGAGGCAGGTGCCGACCTGGAAAGAAAGAACGGCAACACGCCGACCAGCGCGTCGCTCGATCCTTTACAGAGGGGCCGGAAGTCTGCGCCGGATGGAATGGCGTAACAGTTAGACCGAGGTGATGTATGGAGCAGGTTAATATCAGGACGATTTTCTACAGCGGCGTGGTGGGACTGAGTGTGGGCCTCCCGGTGCCGGTTCAGTCCCAAGTGCTGACGTTCAGACCCGCCGCGCCGATCAGTATCGAGGTGGCGGAACTTACCGGGGACTACGATAGCGCGGGACCCTTCTCCGGCACGCCGAATCCGGTGTACCTGGACCTGAATCTCGACGGGTCCACCGACCTGACGTTTTACAATGAGCGCTACAGGCACTACCAGGAAAGTCAGGGCGAAGACGGCGCCGACTATTGGTTCACCGCTTCCGAAACGATCTCCGATGTCCTGCGTGTTGCACCGACCGGGCGCCTGCACGGGGAACGCGCGTTCGCGCCCGGTGAACTCATCGGCCCGGATACCGCAGGCTGGGTCGATCAGGCGTTATCGCGGCACACAAGCGTGTTCGAAGACCACTGCGTTTATTACGACTATCAGGCCGAGGTCAGCTATTCCGAGTGTTCGCTCGACTACTCGGGCACTCTCAGCGGGACCTTGTTCAGTGGGGACTCTCCAACGACGGATGCCTATGTCGGCTTCAGTTTTCTCGTCGACGGGCGGGAGCACCTTGGCTGGGCGGACGTCGATGCCGACTATTCCGGAACCGCGTTCATTCATGGCTGGGCCTGGGAAACCGCGTCGGGCGAGGCGATCGCGGCAGGCGTCGTGCAGACGCCATTGCCGCCTGCCGCATGGCTGCTCGGCTCGGGTCTACTGGCCTTGTGGGGACGCTCGGTGTGGGCGGGGCGTTTCACGGCAGGGCGCTGAAAGACGCGCTTAGCTGCGCGGCACTGCAAACGGGCTCAGCTTGCTCATGTACTGCGAGCATGCGTCGCTTGTTCGCCCGTTTCCGTCCTGCGCCGTAGCCCCGGATCGCGTTTTTCCGAACAGCCCGTCAGGACGTCAGGGTCGCGAACAGCACCGGGAGTTTTTCAGGCAGGCGCTCGACGTTGTCGACGATGGTGTAGTTGCCGCTGCCGAAGATGCGCTTCACGTAGTTGTCCGCATTCGGATCGAGCGTAAGGCAGTAGCTCAGGATGCCCTTGGTGTACAACTCCTCGACCGCCTTCTTGGTGTCGTGGCGCAGATGCTGCGGGTCGCGCTCGTCGATGTCGGCCGGCTCGCCGTCGGTGACCAGCAACAACAGCTTCTTGCGCTGCGCCTGCTTCAACAGATGCTGTCCCGCGTGGCGCATGGCCGCGCCCATGCGGGTCGACAGACCACCCTTCATGCCGGCCAGCCGCGCCTTCGCCTCGTCGTCGAAGTGCTGGTTGAAATCCTTGAACCGGTAATACTGCACGTCGTGACGACCATCGGAAGAAAAGCCGTGAATGGCGAAGGGATCGCCGATGCCGTTGATCGCGGTCGCCACCAGTGAAGAGGCCTCGCGCGTCAATTGCAGGATGGTCTTGTCCGACCCCTGCACGATTTCGTTGGTGGATTCGGAGAGGTCCATCAAAACCACCACCGCCAGGTCGCGGGTCTTGAGCACGTTGCGCATGGTGATGCGCGGATTCGGCTGCTCGCCCATACGGATCGCGACCATGGCATCGATGGCGGCGTTGAGATCGATCTCGTCGCCGTCCTCCATATTGCGCACGCGCTGGACGCCCTCGGGCGTCAGCAGGTCGATGATCTGTTTGATGCGGTGCGCGATGGGTTTGTATGCGGTGATGATCTCGTCGATCTGCTCCGGATTGCCCTTGGGCTGACGACGCTCGTAGACGGTCACCCAGTCCGGCCGGTGCAGCTGGATCTGGTAATCCCATTCCGGATAATGAAAGGGTTCGGATACCGGTTCCCTGCCCCACATCTCGTTGTAGCTGACGCCGAGATCCTCGTAGGGCATCACCTCGGTCTCGCAGGTCCAGATCTCCTGCGCGTCGTCGCCGGCGAGTTCGCAATCCACTTCGTTGGCCATTTCCATGATGCTGACCTTGCGACGCACCTGGCGCTTGCTGGCCGCGAGGTAGTCTATACCCTGATCCCAATCGAACTCCTCGAACTCCCAGACATACCGGTTGTCGTCCCGATAGGGAATCCGGATGCGGTTCAGGATACGCAGGCTGGGCACTTCGCGGCGCTCCATGAACAGGTTGAACAGGTCCATGCCGAGATTCCAGCAGAACCGGTTGTTGTCCTGATTCTCCTCGATACCCTCATGGAACTGCGTGGCAAGGGCATTCAGCTCGGCATCGTCCGAGGTTTCCGTCGGGTCGAGGAGCTGCAGCGCGAAGCGCTCGAGTATGGGGATGGTGTCGTGCTCACACGCCTCCTCATAATCGAGCAGCAGCAGCGAGCGCCAGAGCTTTTTCAGTCCAGGGAAGGCCTTGATCGCCTTGTACTCGACCCGGGCATCTTCTATCAGCGCGATAAAGAACATCTGCGCCGGACTCAGCTGTTCTGCCGAGATGCGCGACGTCGTATAGCAGATGTGCGCCGCCATATGCGCCGCCTGCGCGCGATACAACTCCAGTCCGGTGATATCGCCCAGCCCATCCACCGCATCCGGCATGTGCACGATATGCTTGTCGATGTAGGGCTTGAAATCGGTGTAGTCCGCGCCCGTGGGCCGCAGGAAAAAATCCCGGCCCCAAAGCGCACGCAGATAGAAATTCAGTTTGCGCTGGGTATCGATGAACAAGGTGCCGCGACGCTCCTTCTGCAGCACCGCGCGACTGTCCATGGAATCCAGGTTGAAGTAGGCGGTCAGGTTCTTGAAGTCGCGCCGGTAGGCCTGAACGCCGAAGTTCGCCCAGCGACGCAAACCGCTCAGCGTGAGCTTGGAAAGCAGCTCGTCGATATGGTTGAGCATCGGCCGCAGACCACGTGCCGCGGTGGCCGACAGCTGGTGGATGAGTGTCAGGTAGCCGCGCAGCAACTCGGCGTCGCCGAGTCGGCGCGACGCGGTCGGCAGACTGCTGAACAACAGGGCGATGACTTCGCCGGATGTCATAGAAGACAGCTTCAGCGCGGCAGCAACGCAGTCGGGGATGACGTCTTCGCCGCATTCCTTGGCCACCAACGGCATTTCCTGCAGGTACGAGATGACCAGGTCATTACCGCGCCCGAGGTTGATCAGCCCCTTGGCGCCTTCGAGATAGGCGTCCAGACCCGCGGGCGACATGACGTGGCTCGCCTCGGCAAAGGTGTCTTTGAGTACGTCACGCACCTCGCGCGCAGCGCCCTCAAGAATGCCTTCGTAGTCTTCCAGCTTGATGCTCATATGGAATCTCTACAAATTTTGTCTGAACCGCCAAGACGCGAAAAAGACTATTGGAACCGCCAAGGCGCCAAGACGCCAAGTAAGTCGATTGAAAATGCCAAACACGCCTTTCCAATAATATTGCTTGGCGTCTTGGCGCCTTGGCGGTTCAAAACACTTGGCGTTCTTGGCGTCTTGGCGGTTCAAAAAAAGCCAGTCGCCGCAACCTCAACCAAAGAACGTCTGTACCGCCGCGTTCAGCGTGTCGCGCATGTCCGGGTCGTCGGTCAGAGGGGTCACCATGGTCATGGTGCAGGCGGCGGCGGGTTCGACGCCTTTGCTGATCAACTGGCCGGAGTACACCAGCAGGCGGGTGGAGATGCCTTCGTCGAGGCCGTGGCCTTTCAGATTGCGGGCGCGGTGCGCGATCTGCACCAGCTTGGCGGCGATATCCTTGTCGACACCGGATTCGCGCGCGACGATGTCGGTCTCGGTCTTCTCTTCCGGATAATCGAAGTCCAGCGCGCCGAAGCGCTGCTTGGTCGACTGCTTGAGATCCTTCATCAGACTCTGGTAACCCGGGTTGTACGAAATCACCAGTTGAAAGTCCTTGTGCGCCTCGATGAGCTCGCCTTTCTTGTCCAGCGGCAGGGTGCGGCGGTGATCGGTGAGCGGATGAATTACGACGGTGGTGTCCTGGCGTGCCTCGACCACCTCGTCGAGATAGCAGATGGCGCCCAGGCGCGCGGCCGTGGTCAGCGGGCCGTCCTGCCACTTGGTGCCTTCCTTGTCCAACAGGAAACGTCCCACCAGATCCGACGCCGTCATGTCTTCGTTGCAGGCCACGGTGATCAGCGGCCGCCCGAGTTTCCAGGCCATGTACTCGACGAAACGCGACTTGCCGCAGCCGGTCGGGCCCTTGAGCATCATCGGCATCCGCGCGCTATACGCGGCCTCGTACAGCTCCACTTCGCTGCCGACCGGCTTGTAAAAAGGTTCCTGTTTGATTTTGTACTGATCAATATTCACAGCAGACATGTCTCACCCCATTGCCCAATATGGTGTCGCGCGCGCCAAAGAGAACGGCTTACTTGGCCTCGTCGTCGGTTTCCACTTCGCCATTCCACCCGGACGCCTTGGCGCGGGCGATGGCGGCGTCGTGTATGCGCTGGTGACGCTCGCGCAATTCGGGGGGCAAGTGGCTGACCATGCAGCCGTACTTGTCCCACTCGGCATTGACCTTCTGCAGCAGCGCGTCGATTCCCTGCAGGTTCCAGCCGGCACAGGTTTCGGTTTCCGGCAGGACCCCGAACACCCAGGCGTCGCGAATGATCTTGCCGATCGTGGTCATGCCGCCATTGACGTCGTTGTCGACGCCGACGTAGGTTTTCGGTTTGTCCATAGTCGTCGTTGCTCAAAAAAAAGCCCCTGTCCGGATTCACTCGGGCAGGGGCTTTATGCCGTATTGCCGCCCTACCGGGTTAGACCGTCTTACCGCGGTAGATGACCATCGAAGCACCTGCGGACTGCGAGTAGTTGTCGAAGCCGAGCAAACGCACGTGGTTCTTCGGATGGGCCTTGTGACAGGCCTCCAGCTCCGCAAGAATGGCGTCGACGTTGGTCTCGCCGAACATCGGCAGCTTCCACATGTACCAGTAGTTGCTGAATGCGTTTTCGGGCTCGGTGTGCTCGATGCCCGGGTTCCAACCCTTGCTCACGATGTATTCGATCTGCTTGCGGGTCTGCTCGGTGTTCATCGCCGGCAGGTAGGAAAAGGTCTCGAACTTGCGGCTTTCCGCGTTGCTCAAGCTCGACTGGTAGTCTTGTACTTCGCTCATTGTTTGCACCTCAGAAAGTTTTTGCACTCGAGTGAATACTTGCGTCGCTTGCATGAATGAAGCGCTGCGCCGAGATACAAGTTGCAAGATACAAGGGGAAACTTTCGTGGTTTCTCCAACTTGTATCTTGCCTCTTGGCTCTTGTATCTGGCGAAGCCTTACTTATGCTTGACGTCAAGCTTGTCAACGGTGTCGAATTCGAACTTGATTTCCTTCCAGGTCTCCATCGCGATCTTGAGTTCGGGACTGGACTTGGCAGCCTGGGTAAGGATGTCCTTGCCTTCCTTCTCGATCTCGCGACCGGAGTTGCGCGCCTCGACGCAGGCCTCGACCGCGACGCGGTTGGCCGCGGCGCCGGCCGCATTGCCCCAGGGATGGCCGAGCGTACCGCCACCGAACTGCAGCACGGAGTCGTCACCGAAGATGTTGACCAGTGCCGGCATGTGCCACACATGGATACCACCGGAAGCCACCGGCAACACGCCCGGCATGGAGCCCCAGTCCTGATCGAAGAACAGGCCGCGCGAACGGTCTTCCTTGATGAACTTGTCGCGCATGGTGTCGATCCAGCCCAGGGTCGCATCGCGGTCGCCTTCCAGCTTGCCGACGACGGTACCGGAATGCAGGTGGTCACCACCGGACAGACGCAGGATCTTGGTCAGCACGCGGAAGTGGATACCGTGGTGGGGGTTGCGGTCGAGCACGGCGTGCATGGCGCGGTGGATGTGCAACAGCATACCGTTGCGCTGACACCACTGGGCCAGCTGGGTGTTGGCCGACAGGCCGCCGGTCAGGTAGTCGTGCATGATGATCGGCGCGCCGATTTCCTTGGCGTATTCGGCGCGGCGCATCATCTCGTCGGCGGTCGGTGCGGTGACGTTCAGGTAATGACCCTTGCGCTCGCCGGTCTCGGCTTCGGCCTTCTGGATGGCTTCCATCACGAAGTCGAAGCGGTGACGCCAGCGCATGAACGGCTGCGAGTTGACGTTCTCGTCGTCCTTGGTGAAGTCGAGACCGCCGCGCAGACCTTCGTAGCAGGCGCGGCCGTAGTTCTTCGCCGACAGGCCGAGCTTCGGTTTGATGGTGCAGCCGAGCAGCGGACGACCGTACTTGTTCATGAGGTCGCGCTCGACCTGGATGCCCTGCGGCGGGCCGTTGCAGGTCATCACGTAGGCGACCGGGAAGCGAATGTCTTCCAGACGCAGTGCGCGCAGGGCCTTGAAGCCGAACACGTTGCCGACCAGCGAGGTCAGCACGTTCACCACCGAACCCTCTTCGAACAGGTCGATCGGGTAGGCGACAAAGGCGTAGAAGCAGGTGTCGTCACCGGGCACGTCTTCGATGGCGTAGGCGCGGCCCTTGTAGTAGTCCAGGTCGGTCAGCAGGTCGGTCCAGACGGTGGTCCAGGTACCGGTCGAGGATTCCGCGGCAACCGCGGCGGCGACTTCTTCACGGGGTACGCCCGCCTGGGGGGTGATCTTGAAACAGGCCAGGATGTCCGTGTCTTTCGGGGTGTAGTCGGGCATCCAATAGGTTTCGCGATACTCTTTAACACCGGCGTTGTAGCTTTTCACTGCCATGCTGGTTTCCTCAGGTCATCAAAAATTCGGTGGGGAATCGTGGCCCGGCGCCTGGCGGGGCCTCGCTTCCGTTCCTGGAGCCCTGGATCCTGTGGGATCCCATCGATTCCAGTGGAAATGCACTGTAGTCGCCCGCTTTCATAAACTCCAGTCAATGTTCTTGATGAAATTAATAAATATATTTTATCTTCCTAACCCATTGTTTTGCGTGGCGACGGGATCGCGTGCTGGGCAGGGCAACGGGATTGGCATGGGCGACGGACCGGAGGCCGGTCAGAACGGAGCGCGCCGGGTTCAGGTGGTGACGCGGCGATAGATGTCCGCGACTTTGCGGGGCAGCTGTTGCACGTCGTCGAGGATGGTGTAGCGGGCGTGGCCGTACATGTGCGGCAGGTAGTCGCGGGCTTCCTTGTCGATGGTGATGCAGAAGGAGTGGATGCCCTGGCGTTTGGCTTCGAGCAGGGCCATGCGCGTGTCTTCGACGCCGTGCTGTCCGCGATAGACATCGAAGTAGTCGTCGGGCCGGCCGTCGGAAAGCGTGATCAGCAGCTTGGTGCGCGCCTCGACCTCGTTGAGCAGTTTGCTGAGGTGACGGATCGCAAAACCCATGCGGGTGTATTCCTGCGGCCGGATGCCCGAGATGCGCGCCTTCACCTCGTCGTTGTAGGGTTCGTCGATCCGCTTGATGCGGAACAGCTCGCAGCGCTTGCG
>JBAYTM010000044.1:0-9432 GCA_041675685.1 Thiohalobacteraceae bacterium | reverse complement strand
GATTGCAAACAGCCGGTCATAGATGCCGTGCTGGCCGAGCTGGCGCCGATCCGGCAGCGTGCACAGGAATATGTCGACAACCCGGGTCTGGTGCGTTCGATCATCGACGCCGGTTGCGATGCGGCACGCACGGTGGCGCGCGAAACCTTGCACGAGGTTCGGGCGGCGATGGGGTTGAGTTACAAATAACGCAGTTGGTCGCCCGACCCGGGTGGTCGGAAAATCCTTGTCTCGAACCGTCGGATTTCCGAACCTGCCGGGCCCATGAATCGACGCGGTCGCGGTTGCGCGGCGGCCGGGGATAGCTGAGGTGGCGGAGTGATCGGTCCTTCCGGAGGCATCCATCGCAGGCATAAGGCCGTACTTCTGATCGCGCTCGTCCTCGGCGTGCTGAGCTGCGAGAAAGCACCGCCGGCACCCGAGGCGGTGCGGCCGGTCAAGCTCGTCGAGCTGGTGCCGCAGGAGCGTGCCGATCGGTTGACTTTGGCCGGCGAGGTACGCGCCCGCTATGAGAGTCCGCGCGCGTTCCGGGTCGGCGGCAAGGTCACCGAACGTCATGTCGACCTGGGCGATCGCGTGAACGGCGGCCAACTGCTGGCGAAGATCGAGGCCACCGACTACACCTTGTCTACCCAGGCCGAAGCCGCCGCCGCGGCCGCGGCCAAGGCGGATCTGGCCTTGGCGCTGTCCGAACTGGAACGGCATCGTTCATTGCGCGACAAGGGCTTCATCTCGTCCGCGCTGCTCGATCAGAAGGAGGCGCAGGCCGATGCGGCGCGCGCGCGTCTCGACGCGGCGCAATCGATACTCGCCGAGTCGTCGCGCCGGGTCGACTATACGAACCTCACCGCCGATGCCGACGGGGTCGTGACCTGGCTCGACCTGAACATCGGCCAGGTGGTCAATCCCGGCCAGACAGTGTTGATCATCGCGCATGCCGGTGATCGCGAGATCGAGGTACACGTCCCGGAATCGGCCTTGCCGCGCGTGCAGGCCGCGACCGCTTTCGAGGTCAGCCTCAATGCGCTGCCCGGCAGCCGCTTCACGGGGCGCCTCAGAGAACTCGCGGCCGCCGCCGATCCCGCGACCCGCACCTACGCCGCGCGCATTGCGGTCGACGTGCCCACCGATCGATTGCAGCTCGGCATGAGCGCCACGATCAACGATGTGCAGCAGACGGCGCGGGTGTTGCGCCTGCCGCTGTCCGCCGTCATCAGTCGCGACGGCCACCCCATGGTCTGGAAGTTCGACGCGGCGGAGTCGCGCGTGCACGCCGCGCCGATCCGGACCGGCGCGCTGGACGGTGACGAGATCCTGGTCGAGGAAGGCGTCGAACCCGGTGACCTGGTGGTCGTTGCGGGCGCCAACCTGCTGCACGAAGGACAGGAAGTCCGGGCCTTGCAATGAAGGACCGCACCAACCTCACGGCGCTGGCACTGCGGCAGCGGGAACTGACTTGGTTCTTCATCGTCATCATCGCCATTTCCGGAGCCTTTGCCTATTTCGAACTCGGGCAGCGGGAGGATCCGGACTTCACCTTCCGGGTGATGGTGATCCGGACGCTATGGCCGGGCGCGACCACCAGTCAGATCGACGAGCAGGTCACCGACCGGATTCTGAAAAAACTCCAGGAAGTGCCGTACTACAAGGTCGCCTCCAGCTATTCACGCAGCGGCGAGTCGATCGTTATCCTGGAATTGCTGGATATCGCCCCACCCGAAGAAGTCCCGCATCTCTGGTATCAGGTACGCAAGAAGGTCGGTGACATCGAACATCAATTGCCGGCCGGTACCATCGGTCCGCTGTTCATGGATGAATTCGGCGATGTCTTCGGCTCGATCTATGCCTTTACCGGCGACGGTTTCAGCCTCGCCGAGTTGCGCGACTACGCGGATCTCACACGTCAGCGGCTGGTGAAGCTGCCCGACGTGGCCAAGGTGGATCTGATCGGTGTGCAACCCGAACAGATTCGCGTGACCGTCTCCACGCAGCGTCTTGCGGCGCTTGGCATTCCACCGCTGGCGATCGCGCAGGCCTTGCAGGCGCAGAACATCGTGCAGGACGCCGGCCGTTTCCAGACGGACGGGTTATCCGTGCCGATCCGCGTCGAGGGCGATCTGCAGTCGATCGAGCAATTGCGGACCTTGCCGTTGCGTATCAACCAGCGGACGTTGCGGCTCGGCGATATCGCGGAGATCGAACGCGGCTATGTCGATCCGCCCGAGATCACCATGCGCTACGCCGGCAAGCCCGCGGTCGGCGTCGCCGTCTCGATGAAGGCGCGCGGTGACGTGTTGCGGCTCGGCGCAGATCTGAATCGCGCCATGGCGCGGCTGCGCGCGGAGCTGCCGGTCGGTATCGAGTTTGCGCGTGTGTCGGACCAGCCCGCGGTCGTGACCAGCGCGGTCAATCTGTTCATGAAGGTGTTCCTGGAGGCCGTCGCCATCGTGCTCGCGATCAGCTTCCTGACCCTCGGCCTGCGCGCGGGCACCGTGGTCGCCGTCACCATCCCACTGGTCGTGGCGGCGACCTTCCTGTTCATGTACCGGTTCGGTATCGATCTGCACCGGGTCTCGACCGGCGCCCTGATCATCGCGCTCGGGTTGCTGGTGGACGACGCCATGATCGTGGTCGAGATGATGGTGCGTAAACTCGAAGAGGGTCTGGACCGGCTCAGCGCGGCGGCGTTCGCCTACCGCGCCACGGTGTTTCCCATGTTGACCGGCACGCTGATCACGGCGGCCGGCTTCCTGCCCATCGGCACCGCCAAATCGGCGACCGGCGAATACACCTTCGACATCTTCGCGGTGGTGACGCTGGCCCTGCTGCTGTCCTGGTTCGCCGCGATCTTCGTCACACCGCTGGCCGGATTTCATCTGCTCAAGGCGCATCCCGGCCGTGGTCACGAGGTCTTCGATACGCCCTTCTACCAGCGCCTGCGGGCGCTGATCGAGTGGTGCCTCGTGCATCGCAAGACTGTGCTGCTCGGGACCCTGCTGTTGTTCCTGCTCGGCGTGGTGGGCATGACCTTCACGGAGAAACAGTTCTTCCCCTCGTCGAACCGCACCGAGCTGATGGTGGAGCTCTGGCTTCCGGAGGGCGCCTCCATTCATGCGACGGAGCGTGCCGCGGCGCGTGTCGAAACCCTGCTGGAGGCGGACGAGGACGTCGACAATTATGTGACCTACGTGGGCAACGGTTCGCCGCGTTTTTTCCTGTCGCTGGATCAGAAACTGTACCGGCCGAATTTCGCGCACTTGGTCGTGTTGACCAAGGACATCGAGGCGCGCGAGCGCGTCGTCGAACGTTTGCGCCAAGTCCTGGACAACGACTTCCCGGGCATCCGCACCCGTGTGCAGCGTGTGCCGCTCGGGCCACCGATCACTTATCCGGTGGAATTCCGGGTGCTCGGCGACGATCTTGCGACGGTCAAACGCCTGGGCGACACCGTCGCGGACGTGATGCGCGGCGATGCGCGCGTGCGCGACGTGCACCCGGACTGGGGCTATCAGGCGCCGGTGTTGCGTGTCGATGTCGATCAGGACCGCGCCCGCGCGGCGGGTGTGACCTCCGCAGACATCGCCCGCACGCTGCAAAGCGTGGTCGATGGAATGGTTCTGGGACAGTTCCGCGAAGGCGATCAATTGATCGATATCGTGTTGCGCTCGCCGAGTGAGGAACGCAAGCAGCTCGCGCAGGTGTCGAGTCTCAATATCCGCGGCGCCAATGGCGCGCGGGTGCCGCTCAGCCAAGTGGCGGAAGTCGCGCTGGCGCTGGAAGAGCCGATCCTCTGGCGGCGCGACCGCGATCTGTCGTTGAGCGTGCGCGCCGACATCGCCGACGGCGCCCAAGCGGCCGATGTCGCCATCGCGATCAACCGACGGCTGGCGGATGTGCGCGCCGCGATGCCGCCGGGATTCCGCATCGAGATCGGCGGCGATCTCGGCGAGAATGCCGGCGCCCAGGCCTCCATCAATGCCGGCATGCCGATGATGATGGCGGTGATACTGACATTGCTGATGGTCCAGCTGAAGTCGTTGTCGCGGACCCTGATGGTGGTGTTGACCGCGCCGCTCGGGATCATCGGCGTCGCACTGGCTCTGCTGGTGTTTCAGAAGCCGTTCGGCTTCGTTGCCATGCTCGGCACCATCGCCCTGGGCGGGATGATCATGCGCAATGCCGTCATTCTCATCGATCAGATCCGGCAGGACCGGGAAGCCGGCCGCAACGACTGGGACGCGATCCGCGAATCGACGGTGCGCCGCTTCCGACCCATCGTCCTGACCGCCGCCGCGTCGGTATTCGCCATGATCCCGCTCACGCGCAGTGTCCTCTGGGGGCCGATGGCCTATGCCATCATGGGCGGCCTGCTGGTCGCCACGCTGCTGACCATACTGTTCGTCCCGGCGCTCTACGCTGCCTGGTTCCGAGTCGAACGACCGGAGCGAACCGCTTGATATTCCGGCCTTCCCGGCGCCCGATGCGGGTCGCGCGCAGGGCGGGAAATTAACCTGAATCCGGCCGCACGAATCCGGTAGAATTGGCCAACTCAAATTACCGGGCCGCCCACCAACCGCACCATGATGAGCGACAGCGACAACCCCACGGACTTCCCAGCGGACGTCCCGATGGATGCCAGGGAGCAGCCACACCAGGTCGAGATGCCTTTCGCGATCGTGCAGGGTACGGCCATGACCTCGCTGCCGCAGGATCTCTATATCCCGCCGGACGCGCTCGAGGTCATTCTGGAGTCCTTCGAAGGGCCGCTGGATCTGCTGCTGTACCTGATCAAGCGCCAGAACCTCGATATCCTCGACATCCCGATCGCGGCCATCACCCATCAGTACATGAAGTACATCGATCTGATGGAGAATCTGCGCCTGGAACTGGCGGCGGAATACCTGGTCATGGCGGCGATGTTGGCCGAGATCAAGTCGCGCATGCTGCTGCCGCGGCCGGCCGGCGCCGAGGGCGAAGAGGACGACCCGCGTGCGGAACTGGTGCGCCGGCTCCAGGAATACGAGCGCTACAAGCAGGCGGCGGAAGACCTCGACGGCCTGCCGCAACTCGGACGCGACGTCTTCCCGACCTCCGCGCAGGTGCCGGAGCGGCAACAGACCAAGCAGCACGCGGACGTCGATCTCCAGGAGTTGCTGCTGGCGTTTCGCGATGTCATGAAGCGCGCGGAAATGTTCACCCATCACCACATTCAAATGGAGCCGCTTTCGGTTCGCGAGCGCATGTCGAACGTGCTGAGCATGATGAGCGAAGACCGCTTCGTCGAATTCCATACCCTGTTCACAGTCGAAGAGGGGCGCATGGGCGTGGTCGTCACCCTGCTGGCCATCCTCGAACTGATCAAGGGCGCGCTGATCGACCTCATCCAGGCCGAGCCGTTCGGCCAGATCTACGTGAAGGCCGCGGGCGGCCACGCCGACCTGCCGGAAGATTTCGAAACGACCGTGGATAGCGCGCAGGCGTGATGGCAAAGAACGCGAACAAATTCACTTAACTTATTAATCAATATATGAATACTTCACTTAAACACGTTCTCGAGGCCGCGCTGCTCGCGGTCGGCCGCCCGCTGTCTCTGGACGAGATGTGCAACCTGTTCCCGGAATCGGATCAGCCGGATGTCGCCGCCCTGCGCGGGGCCCTGGAAGAACTTCAGGGCGACTATACCGCGCGCGGTATCGAGCTGATCGAGGTCGCAAGCGGCTTTCGTATCCAGGTCCGGCAGGACATGGAGCGCTGGGTGTCGCGGCTGTGGGAAGAGAAGCCGCCCAAATATTCACGCGCGCTGCTCGAAACGCTGGCCCTGATCGCCTACCGTCAGCCGATCACGCGCGGCGAGATCGAGGATATCCGTGGCGTCACCGTGAGCACTTCCATTATGAAGACGCTGCAAGAGCGTGAATGGATTCGCGTTGTTGCACATCGCGACGTGCCGGGACGGCCGGCCATGTACGGCACGACCCGCGAGTTCCTCGACTACTTCAACCTCAAATCGCTGGAAGGCTTGCCGAGCCTCGCGGAACTGCGCGACATCGACAGCATCAATGCCGAGCTCGATTTCGGTCTGCCCGAGGGCGGACAGCGGCAGGCGCAGGCGGTGCGTGGCGATCTGACGGCGATCGATATGCCGCTGGTTCCGGACGACACGGATTTCCATCCGGTCGAGGCCGGGCTCGAGGACCTGCCGGTCCCCGACACACTGCATTGAACCGGGTTTCCCGGGCGATCCTATGACCGAACGGCTGCAGAAGGTTCTCGCTCGCGCAGGGCTGGGTTCGCGACGCGAGATCGAAGACTGGATCCGCGCCGGGCGGATCGCGGTCGATGGCGTGGTCGCCGAACTCGGCACGCAGATCAGTGGTAACGAGTCGATCCACATCGACGGCAAACCGCTGACCTTGGCGCCGGCCGAACCTACCCGCGTGATTGCCTACCATAAGCCGGTCGGCGAACTCACCACCCGCCAGGATCCCGAAGGCCGCCCGACCGTCTTCGACCAGTTGCCGCGCCTGCAGCAGGGCCGCTGGATCGCGGTCGGCCGGCTCGATTTCAATACCTCCGGCCTACTGCTGCTCACCACCGACGGGGAGCTCGCCAACCGCCTGATGCATCCCTCCAGCCAGTTGGAGCGCGAGTATGCCGTGCGCGTGTTCGGCGAAGTCGATGGCCTGATCCTGGAGCGCCTGCTGGAAGGCGTCGAACTCGACGATGGACCTGCGCGCTTTCTGGCGTTGCGCGACGCCGGCGGCAGCGGATCCAACCGCTGGTACCACGTGGTGCTCGGCGAAGGCCGCAATCGGGAAGTGCGGCGCCTCTGGGAATCGCAGGGCGTGCAGGTGAGTCGACTGATCCGCGTGCGCTACGGACCGATCGAACTGGGCCGCCGTCTACCGGCCGGCACGCGCCGCGAACTGGGCGCCGACGAAGTTGCCGCCTTGCGCGCCGCCGCCGGCTTGCCGCCCGTGCCGAAGGCGCCGCGCGTACCGCCCCGGGCGCAGGCCAAAGGACGCGGCCAGCCACAAGCTGAGCCGCGGGCCCGATCGCGCAACGCGGGGCCGCATCAGCGCGGAAACGCGCGCGAAGCCAAGCCCGGGCCCCGAAAGTCTGTCCGGGGCTCCGCGGCCGGCGCAACGGGCAAACCGGCCGGTAAGGCCGCACCGCCCCGGCGTACGCGCGGCAAACCCTCCCGCAGGCCCTGAGCCATAGCGTACCGCCTTACGGTTCCGGCTCTGCGAGCAAGGAATCGAGGTCGTCACCGAGTATGAAGCCCGAACTGTCCCCGCAGCACCTTTCCCGCGTCTACGACGAGCTGCTTGCCACGCACGGACCGCAGCACTGGTGGCCGGGCGACAGCCCCTTCGAGATTATGGTCGGCGCGGTGCTTACCCAGAACACGGCCTGGAGCAACGTGGAGCGCGCGATCGCCAATCTGGTCGCGCAGCGGGCGCTGACGCCGACGCGGATAGTGGAGGTCGAGGAGCCTGAACTGGCCGACTGGCTGCGCCCGTCCGGCTACTTCAATGTCAAGGCGCGGCGTCTGCGCAATTTTTGTCGTTGGTATCTCGACGCGGGGGAATATCCGGCACTGGTGCAGTGGGAGACGTCGACGCTGCGAGCCGAACTGCTGAGCATCAACGGGATTGGTCACGAGACCGCCGACGACATCCTGCTGTACGCCTTCGAACGACCCGTGTTCGTGATCGACGCCTATACCCGGCGACTGTTCGCGCGGTTGGGTCTGATTGCCGGCGACGAAACCTACGATACCTTACGCCATGCGTTCGAGTGGGCGCTCGAGCCGGATGTCGCGCTGTTCAATGAATACCACGCCCTGATCGTCGCACAGGCGAAAGACGTCTGCCGGCCACGTCCGAAGTGCGATCGCTGTGTCCTGGCGAGACTGTGCCCGGGGAATTCCGTGCCGACGACGAAGGGCAAGGCGTGTACGGAACCGCTTACTCGTCGACGCTGACGCAGTTGCGACCCGCGTTTTTCGCGGCGTACAAAGCGCCATCGGCGCGTTCGAAAAAGCGTTGCGGCGATTCGCCGGGCTTCCAGGTGGTCACGCCGGCGCTGACGGTCATTTCGATCGGCTTGCGCTTGCCCTGGCATTCGAGCTTTTCCACCTTGCGACGGATGCGCTCAGCGAGCAGGCGGGCGCCGTTCAAAGTGGTGTTGCGCAACACCATGACGAATTCTTCGCCGCCATACCGGAACAGCATGTCGGTATTGCGCGCGCAGTCCTGCGCGCATTGCACGACCGCCTTGATGGCCTTGTCGCCCTGGCTGTGTCCGAAACGGTCGTTGATCCCCTTGAAGTGATCGATGTCGAACACGATGATCGCCAACGGCGTGCGGTGGCGACCGGCCAGGCTCACTTCGGTACGCAGCGCGTCGTCGAGGGCGGCGCGGTTGCAGATACCGGTCAGCGCGTCCTTCTGTGCGGACGCCAGTGCATCGCGGTAGAGCAGCGCATTGCGCAAGGGGTACAGCAGGCAGCACATGAGCTTTTCGAGAACGATGGTCTCGACTTCGCTGAACTTGCTGCGGCGGCGGAACGCCAGCGCGCCGAGTTCCAGGTCGCCCAGACGCAGATTGTAATGACAGGTATGCCGGCTGCGGCTGCCGATCAGAAGCTCGATGTCGAGCGGCGCATTGACGTATTCGAGCCCGTCCAAGGCGACGTTAGCCTCGGTTTGTCGATAGAACACTTCCAACAGGGCCGGGACTTCGAGCGTCGTCTGCAGTGATTGCGTCATGGCCAACAGGCGTTCGGCTAGATCGTCACCACGACGCAGCGTTCCGCTTGCAGCGGGATCCAGCGTAATGCGATCTTGTCGTTCGACAGAGGTTTGCATGATCGATTTCACTCAAGGCGAGCCTAGACTGCACTCGGTGTATAAGATTACAAGCCAGATCCGTGCCATGGCGGGGCGCCAAAAGCATATCCCAATTGCAAACAATCGGATATAGGGGCACTGTGGTGGGGGAGGATTGCGCGCGTCATAAACTTGGCGCCTTCCAGGCGTCGGAACTTGCCGGGCGGTGGGGCATCGAAGTTCTGACCAACGGGTTCCTTGGGGACCCATAACAAGAACACAACGGCAGCGACGCGGCTTGTCCGGGCCAGGTGCCAATGCGAGCATGGCCGCTTTCGTTTGCCGTTCATGCGGGAGATTCAAATCATGCTGCGTTCGATATCGATCCTTGTCTTTGCCGGCTTGCTGGGCCTTTCGGGGGTTCCCGCGGCGGAGGAACGGCCCGTCGACAGTCTCGAACCCGGGATGACGAACCCCGGTTACCATGAGAAACCTGCCTGGTTCAAAAACTCCTTCCTGGATCTGCGCGAGGACGTGGCCGAGGCCCGCGCCGAGGACAAACAGGTCGTGCTGTACTTCTACCAGGACGGCTGCCCCT